>NZ_LEKG01000013.1:0-64644 GCF_001029515.1 Micromonospora sp. RV43
GGGTGGCGGGGGAAGCCGGCCCGGGTCACACCGAGGCACAGGGGGCGGACTCCGCGGGCGCGCAGCAGCGCGTCGACGTGGCGGCTGCGGTCGTGCAGCGCGCCGTGGGTCCCCCACGCGGCGACGACGAGCCCGAGCGGATCAGCGGCGAGCGTGAAGTGCTCGGCGATCACGCGGTCGTTGTCTGGGCCGACGGGGTCGGGGTGGCCGTAGAGGGCCTTCGGGTCGGTGGAGCGCAGCGCGAACAGGTTGAGCACCAGCAGTCCGCCCGTGCCCCAGGTCCGGGCCCGGGCGATGCAGCGCGCCACGGTGGGGTCGACGCGGAAAGCGTCGGCGGTCGACGGGTTGCACATGACGAAGACGGTCAGTGGCCGATCGGGGTGCCAGCGGCGGGTCAGCGCGTACCGATACGTTCGGCAGGGTGAGAACGTGGCGGTGGCCTGCTCGTCGAGCGTCGCCGCGTGCTGGTCGGTGACCAGGTCGGTGTGCATAGACGCCCCTATCCAGCTTCGCGAATCACCGGAATGGAATTGAGCGGCGCGGCCCGCCGTGATGGACGGGCCGCGCCGGTGGTGCAGTCAGGCCGCGACTACGCGGCGACGGCGGCGCGGTCGGCCTTGCGGCGTTGGCGGACGCTCGTGGCGACGGACAGCCCGATGAAGACCAGGCCCAGGGAGCCGGTGACCCACTCCGGTGGGTGGACGCCGTACAGCTTGAGCAGCATCACGACGCCGAGGAACAAGATCGCCCAGTGGGCGCCGTGCTCCAGGTAGCGGTACTTCCCCAACGTCCCGGCCCGGACCAGGTGCACGGTCATCGACCGCACGAACATCGCGCCGGCACCGAGGCCGGCCATGATGACGAGCACGGACGTGGTGATCGCGAACGCGCCGATCACACCGTCGAAGGAGAAGCTGGCGTCGAGGACCTCCAGCCGCAGAAACATCACCGCGGCGGCCCCGCCGACGAGGACGGTCATCTTCGCCTTGCCGTCCTCGCCCCCTTCGAAAGCCGTCCCGAACAGATCGAGGCCGACGTGCAGAGCGATACCCATGATCGCGGCAGCGAGGACCATCGACCGTTGTTCGAGCGTGCCGCCGACGGTGAAGTACGCCGCGATGGCCGCGAGAACCATGACGAAGATGGTCAGGTTGTCGAACCGGCCCAGCGGGGCGAGCCGCCGCTCCAGCCAGCCGATCCAGTGCACGTCCTTCTCGGCGTCCATGAAGTACGCGATGCCGATCATCAGCAGGAACGTCCCGCCGAACGCGTCGATCATCGGGCCAGCCTTTTCGAGGTGATGTGCGTACTCCTCGGGATGGCTGACGGCGAGGTCGATGACCTCTACGAAGCCCAGTCCGGCCGCCAGCTGCACGATGACGATGGGCAGCACGAAACGCACGACGAACACCGCGACGAAGATGCCGACAGTCAGGAACAGCTTCTGCCAGAACGGGGACAGGCGAGTCACGAGCTTGCTGTTGACGACCGCGTTGTCGAAGCTGAACGTGATCTCCAGCGCGGTCAGGACGATCGCCGTGAACATCGCTGCCGGTCCTGCGCCGAAAGCGACCGCGCCCCACGCGACCAGGGTCACCAGGGCCGAGAACCAGTAGATCCGGATCAGGGACACCTTGGCTGGCTGCGCCGTGGTGCCCGGGGTATCGAGGACGGTGCTGCTCATCAGCGGTCAGGCCCCCTGCACGACGCCCGCGCGCTGCGCGGCGCTGATCCAGGTGTCCCACTCGTCGGCCAGCGCGTCGGCGAACTCCAGGTCGCTGACGGCGGACGGGTCGTTGAAGAACTTCGCGTCGACGTTGTCGAGCAGCCGCCGGTCGGCCGGCAGGTCGTCCAGCTCCTGCAGGTACGGCACCTCCCGGATCGCGATGAACTTCAGGAACACCGGGTAGCGGGCCAGGTCGACCACGATGTCGGTGGTCGGCGGCCGCGAGTCCGGGTTGCCGTCGGTGACGACCGCGCAGAACAGCGGGGCATCGGTGATGACGGCCATGTCCCGGACGACGCGCAGCGCCTCGTGCAGCCGGGTGCTACCCATGTCGCCCATGCCGCGCCAGATCTTCCGGTTGACCACGTCGCGGTAGGTGTCGACGGTGACCTCGACGGTCGGCAGCACCCGGTGGTCGAAGGGGACGACCGGCACGGTGCCGTCGACGTCGATCTGGAGGCTGAACCCGAGCACGCGCTCGACCAGCGTCTGAACCTTGCCGTTGGAGTAGTCGTTGAGCATGGACCCGGAATGGTCGAGCACGAGCACCGCCTGGGCGCGGATGCCGTTGAGGCCCTTCTTCGACAGGGCGAGCCCCGCCTTGTCCGCCCGCTTGGCCAGCTCGATGTGCCCGGCCTCGCGGACCTTGGAGATGTTGATCGCCGGAGCCCCGGCGGGGTCCTTGGTGAGCTTGACGGGGTGGGCGGGCGCCGGGCGGCTGGTGCGGTTCGATCCGAACACTGTGGTCTCCGATGTGGGGATGAGGTGCAACCGGGTGGGGATGGCGGGGCCGAGCCTGTGCCCGGCCCCGCCGGTCAGGAGAAGGGTCAGGCGATCTTGAAGGCGTTGACGAGGCCCTCGATCTCGTTCTTGAAGCCCTCACCGAGCGCGCGGAAGTTCCACGCCCCGTTGTGGCGGTAGAGCTTGCCGAAGATCAGCGCGTTGACGCCGTTGTCGGCGTCCTCGGTGAGGTCGAACCGGGCCAGCTCAGTCCCGGTGGACTCGTCGATGACGCGCACGAAGGCGTTCTCGACCACGCCGAAGGACTGTCCACCCCGCTTGCCGGCCTCGTAGATCGTCACCGCGATCCGCAGGTCGGTGGCGTCGGCGGGGAGCTTGGTCAGGTCGATGAGGATCTGCTCGTCGTCGCCCTGCGACGCGCCGGTCAGCTCGTCGCCCTGGTGGACGATCGCGTCGCTGGGGGACTTGAGGTTGCCGTAGTAGACGAACCAGTCCTTGCCGATGCTGACGCCGGCGTCGTTGAGGGCGATGATGCTGGCGTCGAGGTCGTAGTCCGGGCCGTCGGTCTTGCGGACGTCCCAGCCCAGCCCGACCCGGACCCGGGTGAGGGTGCCGCCGGCCTCCTTGTCGAGGTTGACCTTGCCGCCCTTGGTGAGGTTCACGGACATGCTGTTCTCCTTCTTGGGCTCGCCGCTGATGACGAGTCCGGTTGGGGTTGTGGACAGCTGCACGCCGATGGCTTGCAGCCACTGATTCGCGGGTGTGTCCCGCAGGGGGGTCAGCTCGCACGTGTCGGCGAACTGATCTGCTCGTGAGGCGTGCACGATGCCGGCGGCCACGACCGCCGTGCCGTTGAACCGGCCGACCTGGAGCCAGTCGTCGAGGCCGGCGACGGTGATCGCGTCGCCCCACTGGTTGGCCAGCCGGGCGCTGACGTACGCGTCCCGGCCGGCCATCAGCTCGACGCGGCGGGCGCCAGCGGTCGCCAGGAACCGGTGCAGGAAGTACCAGCGCCGGTTGGTGACCGCGAACGGCGCCGCCGGGAGGTCACCGTCGCGCAGACCGAGGTCCGCGCGACGGGCCGGCCGCCACCACGTCGACATCTCGTGCCCCTACCGGCCGCAGCTGGCGGGGTTGATCCGGCAAGCGGACTCAGCGGCGATGCGCCGCTGCAGCTCGGCGAACTCCTCGTTCGACATGCCGCGCAGGTCGCCGCTCGGTGCGGGCCCGGTGCTGCCCGGCGCTCCCGGAGTGCCGGTCGGGCCGTACTGGCTGCCGACGCCGTTGCCGCCGACGGCGGCCGCGGTGCCGCAGCGGTAGATGCTGCCGTCGGCGCGCAGCAGGCAGGTCGCCTTGTCGCCCTTGAGGTTCCCGGTTCCGGTGGCGCGGTAGAGAATGTTCTGGCCGGTGCCGAGGGTGGCCACCCAGGAGTCGCCGCCGGTGGGGATGACCTCGTAGACGCGGAACGTCTGCCAGTTCGGGATGTCCTGGTAGTCGGCCTTGATCTTGTCGAGGATCGCGCCGGGGGACACCCACACCGGATTCAGCTTGTGCACCGTGAGCGGGGCGAGCCCGAGCCCGGAGTGCCGGGCCGGCACGGTGGTGACCACGGAGATCGCGGTGGCCGACCCGCGTCCGGTCAGCGGGGTGACGTAGGTGGGCTGGCCGCCGGCGTCGAGCGTGAACTCGCTGTCGTTGCCGGAGTTGGTGTCGTCGTCCGGGGTCTCCCACCCGGCGCGGTTGAACACCCAGTCTGGGAACGAGCCGCTGCCTGCCGTAGCCTTCCGCTGCTGGGCGGCGAGGCTGAGCGGGTACGACGGGCCCGGAACCTTCGACGTGTTGGTGGTGATGGTCACCGCGCCGGTCTTGCCGTTGTAGAGCGCGACCCCGGCCGGCTTCTCGGTGACGACGAGGATGCCGACCTGCCGCTTCAGGGGAACCACCACGATCGGGGTGTCCCCGTCGCAGTAGGCGTAGGCGTCCTGGTCGGAGAACCGGACCCACCGCTGCTGCTGGGCGATCTTCCGGCCGAGGTTGTGGCTGAAGTTGCCGCTGATCCGGGCGTCCGCTCGGTTGCGGTCGAAGGCGCACTTCTTGTCGGCCTCACCGCGGCCCTGCAACGGGATCTGCTGCGTGAGCGCCACCTCGTAGCCCGACAGCCAGCCTCGCCGCGCGACCAGGGTCGCGTACCGGTCCTGGCCGGGAACGTAGGTGGTGTCGGCGATGTCGCCGGTGCTGTCGCCGAGGTTCGGCCGGGCCTGCGCCTGACCGACCTGGTAGGGGGCGCGGCCGGCGAGGGTCGGCACCGGCTCGCCGGTGACCTTCATGGTCGCGATGAGCGTGCGGTCCTGGTCGTACTGGGTGTGGGCGATCCACAGCAGGGCGCCGGCGGCGCCGATGAAACAGCCGAGCACGGCCATGCCGATCGCGGTTCGGTCGCTGGCGCCCTTGCTCATCGCGCCCCCGACCAAGGCGAAACCAACGGTGATGGCCACGAACACGGCGATGGCGAGCAGGACCGGCAGGATCGGCCGCACCTCCCACCACAGGATGGTGGAGTAGTAGGGGGCCAGCCCGACGCAGGCGGCGAGCAGCAGGAGCACGCCGCCGACGGTCAGCAGGGTCTTGGTGCGGGGGTTCATGCGAGCGCTCCAGTGACGGGGCGGATCGGCTCCGCCGGGATGGGGTCGTGGCAGGCGTCCCACAAGGCGGCGGACCACTCGCAGTCGCCCATCGCGGTGTGCCGGTCGAAGCGGGCCGGGTCGACGCCCACGAGGCGGGACAGGTCGTCGGACTTCTCCTCGCCGGTCAGGGGCACGCGGCGCCCGAGAAGCACTGCTCGGGCGAGAGTGGCGATGCACTCGGGCTTGTAGTGCCAGTTCGGCAGGAACCCGTGGGCGCGCATCCGGTCGCCGAGCAGTTCCTTGTCGAACGGCACGTTCGAGCCGATCAGGGTCGCGTGGCGGGTCACCCGCTCGACCTGGCGCATGACCTCGCGCTCGGGGTGGACGGTGAACGTGGGGGAGTGCGGGTTCACCTGGGGGTGTCGCTCGTAGAACCGGCCGACGTTCAAGGCGTCCGGGTCGGCGTTAGCCATGTCCAGGTCGTCGTGTTCGACGAGCCAGGAACCGCGCTCCTCCTCCCGGCCGGGGCGGCGCAGGATGTAGGCCACCTCCCACGCCCGCCTGTGCGGGGACGTGTTGGTGGTCTCGGTGTCGATGAAGCAGAGCGGCCGCTTCACTTGCTTCGCCTCGTGGTGCCGACGGTGGTCTTCTTCGTGGTGGTCTGGCGGGGCGTGTTCGCAGAGCTGGCCGGCTTCGGTGCCGTCACGCCGGTGGTCCGCACCGGCTGCGGCACGGACGTGGCGCTCGGCCGGGGCTCATGGGCCGAGGTCCAGCCGCGCGGCGGGGTGCGCCGGCCTTGGCTGACCCAGGACCAGGGGGTCCAGACGCCGTTGACGTAGCGGCCGCAGTCGTCCTCGCGCTTGGCGAGGTCCTCCTTGTCGCAGTCCTCGGCGGACTGGGTTGTGGTGTCGGTGGGCTCGACGTCCGGCGTGCCGCACGCGACCAGCGCTGCGAGCGTGCCGGCGGCGAAGAGCCGCTTCAGGGTGGGGATGGTCTGCATGGGGATGCTCTCCTCGGCGATCCGACGCGATGCCGCCCGTATAGACAGGAAGCTAGCATACTGTCTATACAGATGGCACGCATATTATCTATACGCAGGTCAGGGGGTGGAACACATTCGCGAAGTCAGAAAGCCGCTCCGGTATCCGACCGCGAACCCATCGGCATCCGCACCGACGCGGGCCGGACCGCGCCGACGAACCGCTCACCGATGGCGATGCGGGTCATACCCGTACGGCCCGAGAAGCCCAGCTCCAGCGGGCCGCGCTGGCGCACCGCCGAGCAGAAATCGGCCAGGTTCGCGCCGGCGTAGGAGATCTCCCCGACGGCCTCCACCCGGTCGTGCTCGGACAGCTGCCGGCGCAGATCGGGGAACTCCTCCAAGCTCCCCTCGACGTCGGCGCGCAGGGCGAGCATCCCGCCGATGCGCGGGCGGACCACCTTCAGGTGGCCGTGGTCGCACTCGATCGCCAGCGGCGTCAGGCCCCGCTTCGTCGGCAGCTTGAAGACCTGCACCAGCTTCTCGGCGTCCGGGCGGGGCAGCACCACCGCCCACGGCCGGTCCTTGCCGCCCCACGGGTCGACCGGCAGGCGCCCTTGGTCGCGGTCGTCGCCGGCCTCGGTGTCGTCGTGCGGATGCCAGGACGAGATCGCGATGCGGTTCAGGTCGGTGGCCAGGGCGTGCAACATCGAGCCGTCCCACTCCAGCCGGACGCAGTGCAGCGTCGGCAGGTCATCCTCCGGATAGGAGAACGGGATCACGTCGGCGAGCAGGCCGGTGAAGTCGAACGTCGAGATCTGAATGACCATCGTGGGTCTCCCTCAGCGGGCAGAAGTAGGCAGGGGATGAGGGATCAGAACGGGGGATCTTCGTCGAACCCGCCGCCGCGAGGCGTGCTGTGGGCCCACGGGTCCTCGCCCGCCCCGCCTCCGCCACCGGAGCGGGACATCTTCTGCACCTTCGCCGTGGCGTAGCGCAGCGACGGGCCGATCTCGTCGACCTCCAGCTCGATGACGGTGCGCTTCTCACCCTCACGGGTCTCGTACGACCGCTGGCGCAGTCGGCCGGACACGATCACGCGAGCGCCGCGCTGCAGCGACTCGGCGACGTTCTCGGCGGCCTGCCGCCAGACGGTGCAGGCGAGGAACAGCGGCTCGCCGTCCTTCCACTCGTTCGCGGTCTTGTCGAAGAACCGCGGGGTGGAGGCGACGCGGAACTTCGCCACGGCCGCGCCCTGCGGGGTGAACCGCAGCTCCGGGTCGTCGGTGAGGTTGCCGATCACGGTGATCGTGGTGTCTCCGGCCATGTCGGGGTGATCTCCTTGGCGCTGGTCAGCGGCTGACGCGGATGGGCATGAGCAGGTAACGGAAGGTCGGATCGGTCGCGCCGTCCGCACCGACCGGGGCGAACACCGCCGGCTTGAACGCGTCGACGAAGGACAGGGCCACGGTCGGTGTTCCGAGGTGGGCCAGGCCGTCGAGGAGCAGTTGCGGGTTGAAGCCGACGGCCAGCGGCTCACCTGTGAAGTCGGCGTCCATGAACTCGCTGCCCCGGGCGGCGTCGACACCGCCGGCCTCGACCACAAGGGCGTCACCGTCGAAGGTGAGCAGCACCGGCGCGGTCCGCTCGGCGACCAGCGCGATGCGCTTGACGACCTCGACCAGCCCAGCGGTGGAGACGCGGGCCTGACTGTTGGCGGCCTTCGGAAACAGGCTCAGCACCGGCGGGTAGTTCGCCGCGTCGAGCAGACGGCTGGTGCTCTGCCGGCCACCGGCGGCGAAGCCTGCAAGGCCCTCACCGCGCGCCAGGTCGGACAGCGACAGCTCCAGCTTCCCGCTGACCTGGCCGAGCACCTTCGCGGTGTCGTGCAGCGCCCGAGCCGGCACCAGCGCCGTCGGGTTGGTGTCGACGACCGGCTCCCAGGCCAGCTCCCGCACGGCGACGCGATACCGGTCGGTGGCGAACAGCCGCAGCGTCGCCCCGTCGACCTCGACCCGCACGCCGGTCAGCAGTGGGAGGGTGTCGTCGCGGCCGGCGGCCACAGAGACCTGCGCGACGGCCGCGGCGAACGCGGCGGCGTCGACCGCCCCCGCTGCGCCGGGCATCGCCGGCAGCGCCGGGTAGTCCTCCGCCGGCATCGTCGGCAGAGTGAACCGGGACGCCCCGCAGACCAGTTCCAGGTGCGCGCCGACCGCCGCGAGGTCAACCGGCTTGTTGGGCAGCGACTTGGTGATCTCGGCGAGCAGCCGCCCAGACACCAGCGCCGCGCCGGTGTCATGCACGGCCGCCGACAGGGTGTGCCGGTTCGCGGTCTCGTAGTCGTAGCCGGACACCCGCAGCTCGCCGCCGCCGGCTTCGAGCAGCACGCCGGCGACGACGGGAATGTGCGGGCGCGTCGGCAGCGCCTTCGCGGTCCACGCAACCGCGTCGGTGAACTGATCCCGATCGATGCGGAGCTTCATGCGAGCGTCCTCTCCGTGGTGGTACAGCGGCGTGCGGCGGACCGAGACGGCTCACGCGCGGCGACCGTGGCCGCGCCAGCGGGCCGGTGCTTGTGCCGGCGGACCCCTGCGGCGATGCGCAACCTGCCGGCCTGCCTCACCGACACCCGCATCTCCGCCGCGATCTCCTCGTCCGTCGCGCCGGCCGCCAGCAGCAGCCGCACGGCGCGGGCCCGGAACTCCTGCCGGTCCGGGATCGGCACCTGCGGGACCACGCACCGCGCGCAGGGAGCGACCGTTCCGCCGGCGTAGTCGACCTGCGGGTAGCCGCACTCGCACAGCGGCAGGGCGGTGCCCCGGTCGTTGTAGGCCACGCCAGCGCGGATCACGCCGGTCGGCGTGTCGTCGCGCTGACCAGCACGGCATACGGTCCCGTCCCGTTCCGGGCAGGCCCGACAGATCGCCAAGGCCAGGCGGTTGCCGCCGTCGCCGGTGTCCCACCAGTCCGACGGCAGGCCACGGCACAGACCACCCCCCAACGCCTGACGCCGTCGCGCCGGCAGGAGACCCGCCATCATCGGACGCCCCTGGCCACCCGCAGCCCACGGAACGGCCGCACCACCAGCTCGCCGTCCGGGCGGCGGAGCAGCACGTTGCGGGGCGTGTGCGTGCCCAGCGTCAGCAGCTGGTGCGCGGGCATTCGCTCGGTCTTGCGCTGCTGCCGCCACTGCACCAGCACGGTGACAAGCTGGCCGCGCTCCAGGTACGTCCGGCCGGTGATCACGCGCCCGCCCCCGCGAGTTGCCGGGGGGCCGGGAACTCGTCGTGCAGGTCACCGTCGAGCAGCCGCCCGGCGGCCTTCTTCCCGACCCGCCACACGGCCTGCCAGCTCCCGGTGTCCGGCACGTCGGCCTCGGCCCGGACGACCTTGCCGTCCTGCTGGCAGACCCACGCGCTAGGCCGCCGATCCCAGTCCGGCGCCCGACCGTCGGGCGAGATCGGGTCGGCCGCTGTCGGCATGTCCCAGGTGAACTCACCGTGCTGCTTGTGGTGAAACGGCACCCCCGCCTGGATGGCCTCGTTGCGCAGGGCCCGGAACCACGCCGGGTGCGACGGCCGGGCCTTGGGACCCGACTCGCCCTCAGTGATCAGCCAGTCCACGCCCGGCCGGGGCGGGTCGAAGTGCCGGCGCCGGACGTCGGTGTACTGCCGGCTGACGATCCCGTGCCGGACCGCGACCTCCGCGACCTGCTGGCTGCTCGGGCGCGGCCGGGCCAGGTAGCGGGCCAGGCTGACCGCGCCCAGCAGCGGCGCCGCCGACACGAACCGCACCGCGGCGGGAACGCGCAGGAGCACCGGGATCCGCTCGTCGGCGAACCGCTGCGTCTCCGCCGACACACCGACCCACACGTTCGGCGGCCAGTCGTCGTCCCAGCGGGCCATCCGGGCGACGTGCTGCGGCCGCTTGGTCAGCAGCATCCAGGTCAGCGCCGGGGTCTGCTCGATCAGGTCCCACAGCCGCTCGCGGGCGTCGACCACGGCCGGGTGGTCCTCGAACACGTCGGCCATCGAGGCGCAGAACACCCGCACCTGCTCACCGCTGGCCAGCGCCTTGCGGTTCCACGTCAGCGGCCGACGCCAGTACGCCTCGGACATCATCCGGCGCTCGCCCTTGGAGCCCCAGGCGTCGATGCCCCACCGGTTACTGTCGCGCTCGGCGTAGCAGAACCGGCACGCCGGCGACACCTTCCGGCACCCCCACCAGCAGTTGAAGGTGTGGTGCGCCCAGGAGATCGCGGTGAACTCAGCCACGGCTGGCCCCCGAGTGCGCCTCGCGCGGCCGCCCGCACTGGTCGGCGTCGTCGCCCTCGCCGAGCCACACCGCGCACCAGGTGCCGCGGCCGCCGAACTTGGAGTCGTCGCCGCCAGGTACGAAGTCGTGGACAGGCCCCCCGGTCACCACCGGCGGCTCCCACCCCTCCGACCCGGCCAGGTCGGCGAGGGCGAACAGCGTGCCGGCGTGCCACGTGCCGCCGAGCACGTCGCGGTGCGCGGCGTCCGCGTGCGGGCGCAGCACGCACGGCAGGTCCGGCAGGCCCTCGCGCGCGGCGTGGCACCACTGGCCGGTGACGGCCGGCACGAGCCGGCGCACCGACAGGCGCACGCCCGGCCGGTCCAGGGCCTCCGGGTCCTCCCTGGGGTAGACCTTGGCCAGCCGGTCGAACTCGATGAGCCGGGCGTCGTCGGCCAGCGCGCCGGCCGTCTTCAACGCGTCCTCGGTCGAGCGGAGCAGCTTCGAGGCGTCGGGGTAGGTGGTCGGCCAGGTCTGGCGGCCCTTGGGCGCTGCCGTCGGCTTGGCCATCGTGAACACCATCCGGCCGACCAGCGGCCCGTCCAGCGGGAACGCCTTCCGCTGCTCGCGGGGCATGCGGTGGATCGCGTCACGGGCGGCGGCGTTGACCAGGGCGCGCCACGGCTTGACCTTCTTCGACGACTCGACCATGACGAGCCGGCCGGTCTTCGGGTTGCGGCCCTTCGGCGTCTTGGAGCCCTGCGGGCCCGGGGTGCCGTACACCACGACCCGCAGGCACAGCGCCCGATCGGCGGCCGGAGCGACCGGTTCAGTCATGGCTGTACTCGGTGAGGGTGATGCCGCTACGGCGGACCCGGACGTGGCAGTGGTCGCCGAAGGCGTCGAGGAGCACGTCGTCGAAGTGGCCCGACTGGATGGCGATGGACAGGTCCCGCACCCGGTCGTAGCGGGCTTCGTCGGGGCCCACGTACGCGCTGTACTCGTACGAGCGGGTGGTGCGGTTGTACGTCCCGGGCCGCTCGCCGAGGGTGGGGTGGGTGCTGAACTCCAGCTCGTAGGTGTCGTCCTCGGCGTCCCAGTCGTCGTCGGCGGCCGGCGGGTTGTCGCTGGTGGTGCGGAACCACGGCTCGCACACGCCGAACTCGCACGCGTCGCCGTCGTTGAAGTACGGGGTGTACTGCCGCCACCCGAACTCGACGATGGTCGGATCGTCGATGACCGCGCGCAGCAGCGGCTCCAGCTCCGACAGCGGACGCTGCTCCTTGCGGTCCTTACTCCGGTTGATCTGCCCGTCGATCGGGATGCCGAGGAAGTTGTGGGTCGGGGTGGTCATGCGCTCTCGGCTCCTTCAGAGGCGGGGATGCTGGTCAGCAGGTGGGACAGGGGAACCTCGCGGCGGCGGGCGCCGGACATCCACGGCTGGATCGGCATACCGCCGATGTAGTCGGCGGGGCTGGGTAGCCAGCCGAGGTCCTCCAGGACGTGCTGCTCGGCGATGAGCCGCACCGGCACGTCGACGGACCCGTGGGTGCGGGCGACGGTGATGGTTCGACCGAACACCTGCTGGCACAGCCACACCCCGGTGGTGTGGTGGTAGAGCGAGCGGTGCCGGACGTCGCCGATGACCTGCTTGGACGAGTCGATGAACTCGTGGATGGCGATGTAGTCCTCGGGCCGGCCGCCCCACTTACGGGCGGCGGAGACGGCGTGGTGCCAGCTGTTCATGCCGTCAGCCCCTCGGTTCCGTCGGGCCAGACGATGCGCGGCTCCACCCGGACGGCCCGCCCGTCGTGGACCTCCACCCGCCAGATGTCGCCGGGCTCGTCGCCCGTGCACGTCAACCGGCCGGTGAAGGTGCGCCCCTCACCGAACAGGTCGATGATCTTCTGGACGTGGTCAAGGAGGTTGTAGGCGCAGTACCGCTCCGGCATGGCCCCGGTGATCGCGACGGCGACACGCCGGACGGTCGAGCCGTCGCCCCCCTCGGCGACCTGCTCGACCACGCGCAGCACGCAGTCCATGTCCACGATCCGGCGGTGCGGCGGACCGACGAAGCGGCTGCCGTCGAGGATCGACCACGGGATCGGCGGGCTGATCTGGATGGCCCCGGTGACGCGGGTGCGGTAGCCCATCTCAGGCCACCTCCGCGCACGGGACGGGCAACGGCCGCCATCCGCCAGCGTTGTCCAGCAGCACCAGCTCGGGCCGGTGCCGGGTCAGGACCGGGGTGGCAAGCGCGTCCTGGTGCTCGCGCAGCAGCCAGCCCAGCGCCTCGACCTCGCCCCGCACGTCGCCGACCGGGTTGGTGACCCGCTCGTGGTGGCGCCGGCACACGCCGAGCAGCCACCCGGCCTGGTTGATGCGCTCCCGGGCGGCGCCGTGGCGGCCGCCGTTCTTCCGGTTGAGCCGGTGGTGGATGTCCACCGCGGCGCGCCGGCAGCCCGGCCACTCGCACCGGCCGCCGCACCGGGTCACGACCAGTGCCCGCACCTGCGGCGTCGGGCCCGTGTACTCCGGCCGGGCGGCGGGGGTGCGCAGCGCCCGGCCGCCGGTGCGGCGGATCGCCGCGCTACGACGCAGCGTCGACCCGCCGGCCAGCGGCGACCGGCGGCCGAACGTGGACGTGACCGGCTGGCCGGCGGCATCGAGTGCCGCCCGGCGCTTCGCCGAGATCGGGTTGAGGCCCTTACTGCGCTGCATCGCCGGTCCCGGCCTCGTCGTTGGGCACCCGCACAGAGGCCGGCCCGTCCTCCGCGCCGCCGTCGGTGGTCGGCTGCGGCTCGTCCACCGGCCCGTCAACGATCTCGCCGGGCAGGGTGTCCGGGTCGATAATTCGCCCGTCCTCGAACATGGCGAGGCCGCTGGCGTCGTAGGTCGCGCCGTCGACGGCCAGCGCCCGGCGCAGCTCGGCGGACTTCGGCGCGTACTTCTGAAGCTGCCGAACCGGCGTCTTCAGCCACATCGCGTCGAACCGATTGGGGTCGCGCCACGGCGACTTCGCCGACCGGGCGAACTCCGCCTTGATCCGCTCGGCCTGTGCCCGGTTGCACCAGGCGACCTTGGTGCGGCCGCCGCCGCGCAGCGCCGCGTACGAGTACGCGAAGATCGGCCGACCGCGTTCCTCCACCGGTGCGGCGATGTTGGGTCGGTGGAAGAACTTGCCGCCGTCGCCGAGGCTGTACTCCCATTCGTCGCCCTCGTAGACCATCTCGGCCTCGACCCGGTCGACCTGTCCTGTGCGGTACATGAGTTGCACGTAGCCCTGGTAGCCGACAACGAGCGTGCACTCCCTACCGAAGGGAATCAGGTACGCGTACTCGGTGCAGGGCTCCAGGCCGAGGCGGGCGGTCTCCAGCAGCGCCCCGAACAGCGACGAGCGGGTGCACTCCAGCAGCTCGGGGGTCTTGCGGAAGCCGGTGAGCGCGACGCGCATAAACACGTCGATCGGCAGCACCCTCGGCAGCGCGGCCTCGAACTCCTCCTCCATGGAGGCCAGCAGGTCCCGCGCGTAGTCGGGCTTCTTCGTGGCGACCGCGTTGCCGGCGGTCGCCGTGTCCCCGGCGGGGACGTCGGGGATCTGAGCGGCGAGCTTCTGGGCGCGGGTGCGTGCGGTGGTGCTCATTCCTGCGTGAACTCCTTCGACAGGATCAGCCGGCGTTCCTGCTCTACCGGCTCAGTGCGGGTGAACTGGGCCACGAGGTCGGGGTGGGCTGCGGTGAGCGCATCCCAGTCGGTGACGGTCTTGGTGGGCTGACCGCAGATCGGGTAGCTGGCGACCTTCCGGCCACCGACGCGCCCCTCCCACGGGGATCCCGCGGCCAGGAACGCCGCGCGGATGTGGTTGCCGGCTTCGGCCTTGCGTGCCTTGGCCCGCTTCTCGGCCTGGTGGGCGACGCCGTAGATGCGCGCCCACTCCACGACCTCTGCGGGCAGGTCGGCCTTGCTCTTCGGCGCCGGCCGGTGCTGGGCGTCGAGCGCTTGCCGGGTGGTGTCCAGCGCGTCAGCGTCGGGCGGCACACCGGGCAGGACGTGCCCGTGCCAGAACGCGCCGCAGTGCCCGCGCAGCTTTGCGGCCAGCTCGGCGTCGTACTCAATGACGTACTCGCGGTAGTCGCGCCCGTCGAGCAGCACGCACAGGTACGCGATCGCGAGCCCGTAGACGTCCAGGTACCAGGTGGTCTGGCACAGGTACGGCAGCGGCACCTGATCGGTCAGCTCGTCGCCCCAGTCGTCGGCGCCGGCGCTGCCCGTCTTGACCTCGACGATGCCCAGCGGGTCGCCACCCGGGCACTCGGCGAACAGGCCGTCGATCGTGGCGAGCTGCCACCGCCGGGCGGCGTGGTGGATCAGCCCGGGACCGTCGTAGACGTACAGCTCGGGGTGCTGGTCGGCGAACTTGCCACGCACCGCCCTCTCCAGCCGCCGACCCCACTCCATCGCCGGGGTGTCCCGGTCCGGCAGCACGCCGACCTTGTCGTAGAAAACGCTCAGCGGTCCGTCGTACTTGCTGATGCCGATCACCGCGGCGACGTCGGAACCGCCGATCCCGGTGCGGCGCGCGGCCAGCCACTCCTCGCGCGGAGCGTCGGCGGGCAGCAGAAGCACCGGCTCGCGGCAGGTCAGGGTCTCGCTCACACGTCCTCCCGCCGGGCCTGGCGGCGGTCGGCGGCGATGTCGGCCGACAGGCATGCGGGCTTCGGGCAGCCGGCGAGCAGGCCATCGACCCGGTCGCCGCAGTGCGGGCACCGTGCCGTCGGCTCGCGTCGGGCTTGCTCATACGCGCCGCGGATCCGCGGCCAGTCCCGCACACAGGTGATCAGCGGCACCCCGCCGAGCGGCCACACCCCGAGCACGAGACCGGCGGCGTAGAACAGCAGCGTGTCGGCGGGCACCTGCGGCCAGCACCACAGGCAGACGACGAACGTCCCGCCCCGGGCCCGGCCTTGCTCGTCGAAGCGGTCGTAGACGATGCGGCCCTGCCGATTGCCCTCCCCGTACGGCATGCCGCAGTGGCTGCACCGAGCCAGCCCGGCAGCCGGGATCAGCGCCGCGACCGTCCGCCGGTAGGTCAGCATCAGGTCAGCCACGTCCGCGCCCCCGTCCAGCGCCGGACAGACCCCGGGCGGCGGCCCGGTTCACCGAGCGCGCCCCGGCGACGCCGCCGGCGACGCCGATAGCGACCACGGCCGACGGTGGCCAGTCGGTGAATACGGCGATCAGCCCGATCGCGCCGCTGATGCCGAGGCCCAGCAGCAGGAACCGGATGCCGAAGTTCTCAAGGTTCCGACGGCTGGCTAGCCGCCCAGCGCGCGCGAGCGCGTCGAGCACCGCCACGGCCGTGTCGTCGCTGGACAGCGCCGCCAGCCGGCGAGAGCTGTAGAGGTTCCTCGGGTCCGGCGCCGCCCGGCGCGTCTGCGCGGTGAACGCGTCAGCGACGATCCGCACCAAGTCCTCGTCGTGCCGGTACTCAGCCATGGCGGGCCTCCCCACCGCCGCAGCCGCGCACGAAGGTTCCGCGGCGACGCACCACACGCACCAGGCCCTCGTGCTGCAACAGCAACAACGCCTCGTAGGAGATGTGCGCGCCGACCTGGTAGTAGCGGGCCAGCGCGCTGGTGCCGGGCAGCCGCTCGCCCTGCTGGTAGTGGCCCTCGGCGATGGCCTGCCGCAGCCGCTCGGCGATCTGCTCCTTTGCCGGCCGGGCGTCACCGGCGGCGAGCGGCCGCAGCCGGTTGCGGATCTGGCCGTTGACAGTGAACGTTTCACGCACCGGTGGCCTCCTCGGCGGAAGCCGGGATGGTGGCCAGGAACGGACGGACGTCGGTGCAGCCCAGCCACAGCAGCAGCCGCAGGAACACGTCCACGCTGATGTGTCGGCCCTCATCAAGCCGGGTCAGCGTCGACGGCGTGCCGGCGCCGGCCTGCCGGACGACCTCCCGGCGGCTGATCTTCAGCTCGCGGCGCCGCTCGGTGATCGCGGCGGCCAGCGCGGCCGGGTCGAACGTCCACGCCCCACCGGCCGGCGCGGTGATCGGCGGGGGGACGGGGCGGGCGGTCACGCGAGCGCTCCCGCCAGCGCGTTGAGCCCGGCCATGACCAGGGTCCAGATCCCGTAGCCGATCAGCCCGATGAGCGTCCAGGCGGCCACCAGCAGGACCAACGTCGCGATGATCGCGAGGTGCGCCTGGTAACGCCGAACGAGGCGTGCGAGCATCAGGACCGCCCTCCCAGCTTCGGCCGGGCCTGCCCGGCGGCGGCCTGGTACGCGGTGAGAGCCCGGCGGCCGAGGTCGGTCAGCGCCCAGGTCCACGGGCCCGGGTCGTCGGCGGCGCGCTCGGGCAGCGCGATCAGCTCGGCGGCGGCCAGCGGGCCGGTGAGCTTCCCGCAGCGCACGAACCGCCAGCCTTGACCGTTGTTGGCCCGATCGCGCCGCGACTCGAACTTCGCCCCGACGCGGTGCTCGGTGACGCGCCCCTTGTCGACCTCGACCAGGAACGCCGACTTCTCCCGGTTCAGCTCCGGCACGTCCCCGCTCACGCAGCCACCCGCATGCCGCCGCCGCGGACGTTGCGCGGGTTGGTCCAGTCGTGACCACGCTTGCGGCACGGGGCGGTGATGGGCCGCAACGGGTCCGGCGGGACGGGGCCGTTGAAGTCGACCCGCGCCCCGATGCGCGCGGGAAGCTGCGCCAGGGCCGCGTAGGTGAGAGGGACGAGCGTGGTCATCGACGTGGTGCCGCCTTGCCTGGTGCATAGCTGGTGGATCGGGAGGTCCCGGACAACGCCCGGGTAGTGGAGGCGCGCCGGGGCAGCGCGAAACGCGGGCCCCGGCGGTGCAGGCGGACGGGGGAATGCTCGACGCGCGGCAGGACGGCCGTAACGTCGCGGGAAGGGGCGGGCGGCGCGGTGTCGTCGCGGTGACCGCTGCCCCAGGCCGCGCCGGCGAGGAACGCCAGCGCGGCCGCGCCGAGTCCGATGCACGCCCACCCGAGCGGGTACATCCATGCGGGCAGCGGACCGACCGCCCACACCTGTGTGAGCACCCAGTCCAGGACTTCGAAGCCGGCGTCGCTGCTCTGCCCGATCACCGCGCCACCCCGGCAGACGTGGGCTGCTTAGCGCGGTGCCGCCCGCCGCGCGTGCCGGCAACCCGCTGGAGCTCGGCCAGCCCCTCCGGCGTGTCCCAGCCGGGGTGCTCCCACGCGCGCCGCGCGGCTAGGGGCCGCGCGACCGCGTAGGAACGCACCCATCGCAGGCCCTGCTCACCGGCGTACTGCACCAGGAGCAGCAGAGTGCCCAGTAGCGACGGCACCGGGCACGGCGGCACCTCGACCGCCGCGACGACCATGGGCCGGGCGACGGTTACCGGCAGTTCCATCGTGGGGCCGTTGAGCACGTCGCGTTCCCACAGGTCGTACACCGGCACCGCCGAGCGACCGATCACCTTGGTCAACTGCTGGCCGGCGGAGTCGAACACCGCCTGCTCGGTCTCACGGCTGACCTGCTCGATCCGGTAGAGCCACGCGGAACCCCAGACAACGGTCGCGCCAGCCGCGCCGACCACGCCGGAGGCCACGGAGACGAGCACCATCTCGTTCATGCCGCCTCCGTCCGGATAGCCCCGCGGTCGGGCATCTGGTCGACCGGGGTGATGGCCACCTCGACGTGGGTGGCGGCCTGCTCGGCGCGGCACATCAGCTCGGCCATCGGCTTGTCGTCGGCTACGCAGAACACGCGGGCGCGGCCGGTGTCCTTCCAGGGCTGCACGCTGTGCACGAGGTAGCGGGTCACAGCCACACCACCGCCCCGACGTTGATCAGCAGGTGCAGCGTGTTGTCGATGATGAACAGCAGGCCGCTGGCCAGCCCGGCGGGCGTGGCCAGGGGGAAACCGGTCTCCTTCGAGCAGCCCGCCCAGCCGGTCCGGTGGGCGGCCGGAGCCACCAGGTTCTTCGCGAAGATCACGTACTTCGCCAGCCGGTACCGGTCGATGACGATGTGGGTGCCGCCGATGATCAGCAGCGCCCACACCGACTGCGTGACGAACAGGTGCGGCAGGGTGTACGTCACCCCGTGCACCACGGCGGGCAGCCATGACACCGTCTTCAGCCGCGCCATCCAGTCGTTCTGGATGATGTAGTCGCCGACGAGGTGGGCCAGAAGGATCCCCAGCGCGGTTCCGCCCGTCACGGCATCACCCCCGGGGCCAGGACCACCGCGCCGACCGCCAGCATCAGCAGGATCAGCCCGATGGTGATGTCGATGAGCCGGTCACGCACCGCGTGCCGGTCGGCGGCCTCGGCGCGCTCGCGCGCCTCCTGGGCCGTTGGGTCGCCGTGCGGGTTCACCGGCGCGCCCGCTTGTTGTTCGGGACGTCCGAGGCGAGGTAGTGCACGCCGTCGACCTCGTACGTGCCGATGGTCAGGCCGGTGACGTCGTGCGAGGACGGCTGCCGTGCCGTGTGCTCCTGCCAGCTCCGCCAGGTCGCCTCGCACTGCGGGCTGCCGAACACCTTCGGCGACTCGGGGTTGTCGTCGTCCGGGATGACCCGGGCCGGTCCGGTGTGCTGCAAGAGCTGCTTGTGGCAGTAGAAGCACAGCAGCGTGGAGTTCTGCCGGACCGCGATCTGGTGCACCGTGCGGGCGTCGTTCCACTCGGCGGCGGACATGCTCGGCAGCCCCGCCAGCAGGTCCCCGGCGCTCATGCCGCGGCTCCCGCCCGGTTGATGCGCGTCTGCGCGACCTCGGCGTCGGCGACGAGCGCCGCCATGCCCCTGCGTACCGGCCGGCAGGTCTGGCAACCGGCCGGGCTGCACACCCCGTGGACCCGGGCGATCGAGATGAGGGCGCTCTCCAGGAGGCCGAGCAGACGAGCCTGCCTGCGGGTGAGCTCACCGTCGGTCTCCAGTAGCGCCTTCTGTTCCCTCACGAGCGGCGGGGTCACCCCGACGCGGACGGCCAGGTCGGTGACGAACACCGCCAGCGACCCGGTCGGGAACGCCATGCCGGACACCGCCGGCGCGGCGTTAAGATTCCTGGTAGTCATCTCGCCGATTCCTCTCGAACTGGTGATCGGTTGGGCTGGCTGACTCGCAGGGCGCTCACCCGGCCAGGGGTGGGCGCCCTTGTCGTTGGCAGCCGAGTGGGGGTGCGGGGGCACCGGCGCCTGCCCGCGCCTGGCGGGGCGCAGGGCGGCTGCGATCGGTGCCCCCGCAAAGGGGTGGGGCGAGGTCATGCGACGCGTCGCCGAGGGACGCGTCGGGCCAGACCGGCCCGGGTGCGGGCTCGCGCCTCATCGAGGGCGCTGACGTTGGGTCGCGGTGCTGGGGCCGGTTGCTCGGACGGGGCGACGGTGACGCCCCGCGCGCGGGCCTCTTGCAGCTTGCGGACCTGCTCGGCGGTCATGACGCGGTGTACGCGCCTGGTGCCGATTCCTTTGGGGTTGTGCTCGATCGTGCCGGCGCGGCAGCCCTCTTGAAGGGAGCGCAGAGAAAAGCCGGTCATCTGCGCGACCTCGCGCAAAGTGAAGGGGCCGGTGCTGGTCATGCCGCGCTCCGGGTTTCGCCGCCCTTGGGGCACCACTGGTCGGTGTCGAGGACGGTGTGCAGCGGGACCTTGCCGTTGGGGGCCTCGTCGTAGCCGTAGCCGCACCGTTCGCACTGGTGCTTTTTCTGCCTCTCCAGGGCGGCGACGCCGCAGTTCAGTGCCTCGGCGATGCTGCGAAGGAGGTCAGGGCCGGCGTTGCGGGTGCCGCCCTCGATCTCGGAGATGTGCCCGACGCTGCGTAGGCCGATGGCTTTGGCCAGTTCGGCTTGGGACAGGTTGCGGGCGATCCGGGCCTGGCGGACTGCGGCGGGGTCGTGGTGAAGAGGGTGTCGGGGTTGACGGGCCGCCTTCAGGAGCATGCACGAAGATTACCGCGAAGAAGTGCGAAGTCAAGTGATGCTGACGTGAGTTGTCGCGAAGATGTCGAGCATAAGAAGCGGGTTCGCGAATCTTCGCAACGCTTAACCGTTCGTTAATGGACTTCGCGAATGTTCGCGCGCATACTGCAGGTATGCCCGAACGGCCGAGCCACGACGAACCCGGCATCCTGACCGAGAAACCCGAACCGCGCGCTGAGGGTGTCCTTATCAGCCGCGCCATGGAACGTCGCGGCCTCACCGCCCGCGCTGCGGCCATCCAACTCGGCATGAGCGAAGGTCGCCTACGCCAGATCGTCAATGGCTACCAAGCGCTCGGCCAGGGGCAGTTCCGCCTTGTCATCGGCAAGGCGATCCGGGTCGCCCAGCTCGCCAAGCTCGTCGGCGTCACCCCGGCTCAACTCGCCAACGCCGGCCGAGAGGACGCGGCACACATCCTGCTAGACCTACTGTCGGAGGAAGCGGCCGCCGCTCCCCAACAAGACCAACCGGTCAATGAGGAAGAGCTCTGCGCCATCCGCGACAACGACCAGCTGCCTCACCACCTACGCCAGTGGGCCGGCTCTCTGGTCGACCAGCTCCACGCCATCCGCGACGCCGAGCGTGCCGCCAGCGACGAGCTGCGCCGCAAGCGCGCGGGATGACCGACGGCCTACGCCGCCTGCTCGTCGTGCATCATTGCTAGCCGGCGGTCCAGCGCGTCGAGGTTCGCCGCGTCGTTGCTCTTGTCCAGGTGTCCGTAGATGTTCACGGTCGTGGAGTACGACTGGTGGCCTAACCGCCGCTGAATCTTGAAGAGATCCCAACCCTCGCTGATGAGCTGCGACACATGTGTGTGCCGCCCGTCGTGCAACCGGGGAGCACGTTTCAACCGTCCAGGGCAGGCGCACGTCGACACCTCATCGGGGCGCAGCTTCCGCCGCGGCCCCGCCTTCGGCTTCGGCGGCAGAGCCGGCGGATGCTCAGCGCACCGCTGCGCTTCGGCAACCGCCGGCAACCAGTGGCGCCGCCGAAGGTTGTTCTCTCTCCACACGTAGCCCTCCGTCGACGGGAAGAGCAGATCACCCGGCCGCTTGTCCTTGCAGCGCTTGCGCAGCATCTTCACCACGGCCGCAGAGATCGACACCTCGCGCCGGGACTTGCTGCTCTTTGGCAGGCCGATGCGCTGCCCCTTCTTGAGGGCACGTCGAACGCGGATCTCCGGGTGAGCGCCGTCGAGGGTCACGTCTTGAACCCGAAGAACGAGCGCTTCGCCGAGCCGAAGCCCGGTCCGAACGAGCAGGAACCACAGGTCCTTGACCGACGCATCGCAGTTGGCGTAGATCAGGTCGACCTCGTACGGCGTCAGGAACATTCCCTCGAACGGGATCACCTTCGGCAGGCCGACCCGGTTCTTGCGGGTGCCGTGCGGCCGCGCTGCCGGGTTGTAGGGGATGTGCTTCGGTACAGCCGCGCCGAGCACCTGGTGCAGCACGCCGTGCGCGCGCCGGACCGACTGCGCGGAGATGGGGCGCCCGGTGGGGTTCGCCTTCGTGCGGCGGACACGGGTCGCCTTCAGCCACTTCACCCAGTCCCGGATGGTGTCCTCGTCGATCTCACTGAGCAGCATGTGGCCCATGAACGGCAGAACGCGGAGCTTGAGGACCCCGAGGTATCCGGCGAGGGTGTCCTCCTGGATCTCGTCTACGCCCGGATGGTCGGGACGAACCGGCTTGCGATCCTCAGCCCACAGCTTCACCCACTTCGCGAGCGTCAGCGCGCTCTGCGCCTTGGGGCCGTCGTCGAGCACTCGGGCGTACACCTCGTCACGGGTGAGTCGGTGCCCTCGCGACTCGACCAGCACCTTGGCCAGACCGGCGAGCTGCTCCGCCGCGGCCGGGTCCTCGGCGGTGAACGTCGCGGACTGCCACGCGCCGTCCCGGCTACCGCCCAGGCGCCACTGCACCTTGTACGCGGTGCCAGTAGCTCCCCTGCGCTCAACAATTGTTGCCACGGGCCGGACGATAGTCGAAACGCGTGATGCCATGGCATCACGAAGTGCGTCTTGGAGGCTTCTGCATGCCTCTACATGCCACTGCGCAAAACGCTGTGACCTGCGTTAACGCCTTCCGCCCCTGGTCGGACTCGTCTTTGGAGTCCGATTCCTAAACCGTGTGTCGCAGGTTCGAATCCTGCCGGGGGCACGTAGAACATGGGAACGGGTTTGACCGACAGGGGCGGACGCCAGCGCGTCCGCCCCTTCTGCTTCGCGTTCGGGCTGCCGCTGCCTCGGAACCTTCGGGGCCTTGCCCGTGGCGTCGGCAGCAGCCTGGCTGATGACATCGATCATCTCGGCGCGTACGGCCACGCGCAGTGTGATCCGCTGGAGGTGTCGGTCGTACCGGATCTCCAGCTGGAAGGCGTCGAACAGCTGCCTCTGCATCTCGTCGGGCAGGTCGAGCACGTTCAGATCAACGTGCGGTAGTTGGTCCACCAGTTCGCGTGTTCCCGCCCCCTTCGGCTGTGCGGCCTTGGCCAGCTCCTGGAGTTCAGCAGCGAGTACCTGCTTCCGTTTCGCGTTGTCGGCGAACTGCTGCTGAATGCCGGTCCGCCATTGCGCGTCGATCTCCGGGTCGCCCGAACTTGTCATCTGCTGAAGTGACAAGATCAGGTTTTTGTTGGCCGCATCAAGATCGTTGATCTGCCGGGCGTACGCGGCAGCCGTCGCCTCCGTGCCGGACCGGATGGGCTCGTCTGCCGGTCCCTCCAGGTAGTCCAGCCGATGGGCGCCGAACACCCTCTCGTTGAAGAACCGTGCGACGAAGGTGTCAACGATGTCTTGGTTCACGGTGAGAGCGGGTGGGTGAATTTCGTACCACATCTCATTCTTGTGGTGCTCGCGTTTGGTGACGCAGGCGTAGTACGTGTAGTCGGGGCGGGTCTTCCTTTGGTGCGTCTTTCCAAACATGCGTCGTGAACAGATGTCGCACTTGATGTAGGACCGGTATCGGTAGCTGCGCTTGGTGTTGGGGTGGGTGTTTGTGCTGGCCTTCGAGCGAGACCCTTGCCGGTACCGCCCGACCGGACTTCCTGCGTCGAAATAGGCGCGAGTCGTCAGAGGCTCATGGGTAACGCTCGGCGACCAAACCCATTCGCTGGGCGGGTTGACACGGCCTTTCACTCCTCGATCCGGCCGCGAGCGCTTGCGCCGGTTCCAGACCATGTATCCGGTGTACTTGGGGTTGTTGAGGATGTCCCGTACGGCGGTTGAGGTCCATGCACCGATAGCGGTGTTGTAGGACTCCCGCTTGACTGGCACCGGTGGCGGGTACCGGTCGAGGTCGGTGTTCAGCCGGTCGGCGATGTGCTGGTGCGACAGTCGCTCCAGCGCTCGCCACGCGAAGATCTGCGTCACCACAGGCCCGCAAGCGGGATCTCTCACGAGCCGGTGCTTGGTGATGCCCTCTTCGCGCTTGGCCTTGACCGGGTGCGGATGGCGCTCTCCGATGTATCCGTACGGCGGCTTGCCGATGTTCCAGCCCTGTGCGGTGTGCTGCATGAAGCCTTTCCACGAGAGTTCCAGCATCTGCAGGACGTACCACTCGGCGATGGCCTGCTTGACCCGCCGGGTCAGGACGGAGGTGGCGTTCTTCGGACCACCAGTTCCGGTCGGGCGTACCGCGTCTCGATCAATGCCCTCGTCGGCCGCGAGCAGGGCGACACCGGCCTGTTCGAGTTCGTGCTCGATCTTCGTGCCGTAGTAGGTCGTGCGAGCGATGCGCTCAATGGATTCGCAGACGACCGCGACGAATCGCCGGTCGGGCCGCTGGGCCTCTGCGAGCAGGTCAGCGATGCTGCCGTCGCGCGGCACAGGGATGTCGAAGGCTTGGTACGCATCGCTCTGACCGCGCAGGTCCAGGAGCGTCCGGCCAGATTCGATGTCATAGAAGTGGGCCACGATCACGAAGCCGGGCGGCAGCTTGACGTTCACGCTGTCCAACTGACGCGGGATGGCGAGCGTCGGATCTTGCCTATCCTCGGTCGAGGTACGGGCGAGGAAGGCGACTGGCACGATCGTCGGAACGTCGTCGTTCGGCCGGTGCTGGTCGGCCATCTGCATGAGCCAGTCAAGGATGCCGACGTCCAAGTTACCGGCTTCATCTGCGACTGCTGTCATTTTCCCTCCCGAGGGTTGTCGTTGCGGGCCTGCTGCTCGATGGCCCACAGCAGGGCGCCGCGAATGGCACGAGCTTGTATCGCCTGAAGCTTCTCCCCCTCGCGCCCCGGAATAGCGACTATTTCGAGGCGGAACGAGATGCCACCTTCGGCCGAATTGCTGTCGTCCCGATCCCTAATCGCGTTGATTGGAGACCGTTCCGCCGCCTGTTCATCGTACATTTCATTGGATTCGTGGGCAGTGGCGTCAACCACGCTGTTCCCCCTGTTTTCGCAGCGCACTGCGGTGCACTGAATCGCGAATCAGCCATGGGGAACCCCCTTTCAAATGACGAGGCAAGAACTCCTTGTGAACGCTCAAATAAAGCCGCTCTGAATTCGAGCAAGAAGGAAGCCCGCAGAGCGCGCGCTCTGCGGGCTTCCTGTGAACTAGGTTGTTTGCGGAAGAAGCGAAGACCCCTGAGTCGAGAACGGGGGATCTCGGCTCAGGGGCCTGTCTGGGGCGAGCGTGGCTCCGGTCAGCGGACTACCACGGCTCGTTGTTCGGTGACGGTGACGCTGACCGTCGTCGTGGTGGTAATCGCGGGTTCGGTACCAGAGAAGCCACCGCCGCTCCACGACACGTCCCAGGTGGCGACGGCCCGGAGGGTGAACTTGCCGCCGGGACTGTCCGCGGAGGTCTTCGTGTAGGTGTGCCCGCAGGTCGGCGAGGCCGACAGGGGGTTGGCCGAGGTCGTCCAGGGCGTGCCCGGCCCGTTGCACACGACGGAGGAGCCGTCCCCCGCATACCAGGTGATCTTTCGCGGTGCCGCCTTGGCCTCAATGGTGAGCCCACCGGCCGAAGCGCGTGCGGTCTGGGTCTGCCACCAGCCGGGCTGCACCCACCACCACACGGGGACGTGGACGAACTGCGTCGCGGTCAAGGAGGGGTTGGCGGCGATGACCGGTCGGGGAATCGTGAGGTTGTCTACGGCTCGCTGTGTGACCACGCCGAGAGCCGCTGGCGGCTGGAACAGCGTGACGATGCTCAGCCCGGGGATGGGATCACCGGTAGCAGGATCGAGGCAGGTCTTGATCCACTGATTGGCGGGCAGGAAGTTGCTTCCGTCCTTGCCGTAGTAGCAGCCATCTTTACCGAGCCAGCCGAAGGCGTTGTGGCACTCGACGACGTTGCCGCCGACCTTGCAGACGACGTTCCCGCCGCCTCCTCCACTGTTGTCGCTGCCGTTGCCGCCGCCGGTGTAGGTCACCGTGACGACACATTGCGGGGCGTCCGGGGTGACGGTGCAGTTGGTGTCTCCGTAGGAGTCCGCGTGCGCCGGGGCTACCGCTGCGAACGCCATCGTCAATGACGCGGCGGCGACGGTGAGCAGGCGCAGCGCTAGAGCTTGCATGATCCCACCTCTCTGATGCCGATGCCTGTCACCTTCCATTCGTCGCCGATGCGTTCCACGTCCGCCAGAACGAGGCGCATGCCGCCGGGCGAGTCCTTGTAGGGACTGCCATCCACCTTGTAGCGCTCGGTTTTGCTGGTGTCCATGCAGTCCTGCACGGACACCTTCGTCGGCGCGGCCGGGGGCGACAGCGACGCGATCTTCGGATGGAAGACAGCCTTGCCGCGCGACAGTAGACCCTGCGTCTTGGCCGACTTGAGACCGTTCGTGAACAACTTCAGAGCATCGCCGGTGCCGTACTTGGCAAGATCGGGGAACTCAGGGTCACCGGCAGCGCCAGCCTTCTGGAACGCGGTCTGGAACCCGAGGTAGGCGTCGATCGCGTACCGCTTGGCCTGATCCGGTGTCACGGCCGTCGCGGACGGCGAAGCCGAAGGGCTCGCTGACGCTGGTGCCGGCGCGGCCGAGCTCGGAAGTGTGGTCGGTGTCTTGTCGCTATGGGTGCAGCCGGCGAGCAGCGCTCCCAGTGCCGCTGCCGCCATGAGTCCTGTGCGGGTGACAGTGCGTTTCACTTGTCCTCCAACGCGAGAGGCCCCGTAGATCAGTCGTACCGCACGGTCGGCGGGGCGCGCTACCGACAGTTGTGTACGTACATGCTGTCAGTAGCGCGTCAAGCTACGCGCTTGCCACGGCGTCCATCGTGGACTGGGCAGACTCCGTCGCAGTCGTCGCGTGACATGTTGACGTGCGCGAAGACGCGAGCAAGGGCCTCGTAGGTGACGAGGTAGCTCTCGCCCTTGTCGGCCAGGGCGTAGGTCTTGATGATGCGGCTTCCGAAGTGCTTGCTGTCGGCGCCGATTACGCCGATCTTCGTGAGGCGATGGAGGCTGCGCGACACTGCGTTGTCGTCCACGTGCTCACCGAGGTGCGTTTCCAGCCGTGTGTGAAGCGCCCGGTACCTGTAGGGCCGTTCGGCCAGCACCGCGACGACCGCTGGATCCAAGCGGTGGCGGAACAGGTCGGCAATCCGGACTAGGGCATCGATGTCAATCTTTGTTCCCCCATGGATGCAAGTTGCAGACGAGCTACCAACCTGCCACGGAGGACTTGGAGCGGCAAATGATATTGAGCCGCATGCCCTGAGAGATCACACATTTGCGCTCTTTGGCCTGGTAACCATGGGCTCTTTGCGCGATGCCTAGTCCTGACATGTCATGACCTGCGAAAAGCACCGCGCGTGTGCGGCTCTACCTGCACGTCGTACGCACACCGTGTACGTACGCAGTCTACGTACCCCCATGTCCGTGGCGGCGATCCTTCGCACTCAGGTACGACAAAGATTCGGACTTTTGCAACGGGGGTGAGGAACCATGACCGCGGTCGCTGAACGCACCAAGACACCGGCACGGCCGAGCATCAGCACGGCGCAGCCGAAGCGGCGCTGGTCGCTACTGGTCGGCGGTTTGCTGCTTGTTCTGTTGTCCGCAGGCGTCTTCGCCGTGATCCAGCTGGGCCGTGATGCCCGGCTTCAGGTGCTCGCGGTCGCGCGGCCGGTGGCCGCTGGGCAACCTATCAGCGCTGCTGATCTTCGGACCGTCGGGGTGGTTCCCGACCCGACCATCAAGCTCGTCGCGGCGAGGCAGGCGCAGCAGATCGTCGGCCGCACGCCCGCCGTTCCACTGGCCGAGGGTGTCCTGCTGACCGAGTCGCAGCTCGGCCCGGCCAGCTGGCCCGACGCCGGGCAGGCGGTGGTGGCCACGGCGCTCAAGCCGGGCCAGGTCCCAGCGGGTATCGCACCGGGAAGCCGTGTCCTGGTGGTCATGGTCGCCAAGGACGGCGGTCCCGCCGACCCTGCGCTGCCGTCCGCACCGGTGTCGGTTCCGGCCACGGTGGTCGAGGTCGTGCCAGGCGCTGACGGCGCGGACACCACCGTGGTGTCGCTGCTTCTGCGCCGTGACGATGCGACCAAGGTCGCTGGTTCAGGCTCGGCGGTGTCCCTGGTCGTGGTGGGTGGCAGCTGACATGTTGATCGCTGTCACCTCTTTGAAGTCCGGCGGAGCAACCAGCGTCGCCGCCGCGCTCGCCGCCGTCTGGCCCGAGCCCGCGTGCCTGATCGAGGCCGATCCGGCGGGTGGTGACCTCGGCGGCTGGCACCGTCTGCCGGATGCCCCGGGGCTGGCGTCGCTGGCCAACGCGTGCCGCACTGGGCAGGCCGATCTGACCGAGCACGCCACGCGGCTCCCGTTCGGCGTCGACGTGGTGCTCGCTGCCGCCGGTCGCCCGCAGGCCAGCGCCGCGATCGGGCTCCTTGCCGACACCGAACCCGCACGCTGGGCAAAGGAACGCCCGATTGTCCTCGACGTCGGCCGTCTGGAGCCCGGTTCCCCGGCGCTGCCGCTGCTGGAGCTGGCCGACATGGTCCTAGTCGTGGCCGGCGGCGACGTGCTGTCCCTTCTGCGGGTCTCCCTCGCCGACATCCCGGTCCGGCGAGCTGGCCTGGTCACGGTCGGGCCGCTGGCCCATCCGCGTGAAGACCTGGCTGGGCTGCTGCCGCTGCCGCTGGTGGCCGAGATGCCGTGGGACCGCCACAGCGCGGAGGTCATCGCCGGTACCCGCAGGCCCCGGCGGGCGTGGACCCGCGTGGGTCTGCCCGCCACCGCCCGCGCCCTAGCCGCAACTCTTGCCACACCGACGATCTCCGCAGGAGGTGACCCCCGATGACCATGCCGCCGGAACTCGCAGACACGGAGGCCGCGCTCGTCGCCGACCTGCGCGCCCAGGTCAGCCAGGCGCTGGCCGGGCACGCCGGGGGCGGGCCGCTGCCCGCCGCCGAGCGCCGCCGGCTGGCAGAGCAGTACACCGGCGAGGCCCTCGACGCCCACGCCCAGCAGGCTTTGGGGGCCGGGCGGGCGCCGCTGTCTGCCAGCGTCGAGGCCCGCGTCGCCCGCGCCGTGATCGACCACCTGGTCGGCGCGGGCGGGCTGCAGCACCTGCTCGACAACCCCGACATCGAGAACGTGCACGCCAACGGCTGCGATGAGGTGTTCATCCGCTACGCCGGGGGCAAGTCGGAGATCGGGCCGCCAATCGCCGAATCCGACGAGGCGCTGATCGAGATGATCCGGACGCTGGCCACCGAAGCCGCGTTCGGCGACGACTTCTCCGGCCACGGCGAGGAGCGCACCTTCGACCGCACCAACCCGGTCCTGGATCTGCGGCTTCGCGACGGGTCGCGGCTGTGCGCGGTGATGTCGGTGTCGCGCCGACCGTCGCTGTCCATCCGCCGCCCGACAATGATCAACGCTGACCTGGAAGACCTGGTGGCCAAAGGCACCCTCGATGAGTCGCTGTGCCGGGTGATCCAGGCCGCCATGCGCGCCAAACTCAACATCATCTTCTCGGGCGGCACCAACACCGGCAAGACCACCCTGGCGCGGGCCGCTGCCCGCGCGATCCAGCCCAATGAGCGTCTGATCACCATCGAGGACAGCTACGAACTGGAGCTGCACGATCCGGTGGCGCACCCCAATGTCACGGCGTTGCAGGCCCGCCGCCCAAATCTGGAGGGCGTGGGGGCGGTGTCGATGTCGGCGCTGGTGCGTACCGCGCTGCGGATGGACCCCGACCGGGTCATCGTCGGCGAGGCGCGCGGCGACGAGGTGATCGACCTGCTCAAGGCCATGAGCCAGGGCAACGACGGCTCCTTCGCCACGGTGCACGCGAGCTCGTCGGCGCAGGCGTTCAGCCGCCTCATGATGTACGCCGTCCAGGCGCCCGAACGGCTCAGCTTCGAGGCATCGGCGATGCTGATCGCGGAGAGCCTGAACCTCGTCGTCCAGCTGTCCTGGTCGCCGGACAAGACCCGCGTCATCAGCAGCGTTCGGGAAGTCGTCGGATTCGACGGTAGGGACGTCATCAGCAACGAGGTGTGGAAGCCCGGCCCCGGGCAGCGGGCGGTGCCCAACACCCCGTTGCGGGCCGACACCATCGAACGCCTCGAAGCAGCCGGGCTCGACCCTGCCGTCATCGGCCGGGTCGGGTGGTAGCCATGACCGCACTGTCCGCACTGCTCGGCGCGGCTTTCGGCCTCGGGCTGATCGCTATGCTCGCCGGGCTGGGCCGTCGCGCCGCCACCGACCGGCCGCGTACCGCTGGCGTGCGGGTGACCCGCGAGCAGGTCATCCGCCTGGCCGTCGCGCTCGTCGTCGCCGCGCTCGCGGGGCTGCTCACCGGCTGGCCGGTCGGGGCGGTCCTGGCCGGGATCGGGGCGTACGCGCTGCCGATCGCCCTCGGCACGGACAAGCACGCCGCTCGCGCTCTGGCGCGGACGGAGGCGATTGCGATGTGGGCGGAGATGTTGCGCGACAACCTGTCTGCCGCCGCCGGTCTGGAGCAGGCCATCCTCGTGACCGCTCCGTACGCGCCGGCCGCCATCCGCGACGAGGTCGCCGAGCTGGCCGCCGCGGTGCGGCTCGGCCAGCGCCTTCCTGTCGCGCTGGGCGAGCTGCGTACGCGCCTGGACGACCCGACCGGGCGTCTGGTGGTGCGGGCGTTGATCCAGGCGTCGACTCGTCAGTCCCGGCAGCTGGCCGAGCTGCTGTCGGAGCTGGCCAGCCGCGCCCGTGCCCGTGCCACGCTGCGGCTGAAGATCGCACCGGGCCACGCGAAGATCCGCACGAACGCCAGGGTGATCACCGGTTTCACGATCGCGATGGCGGTCGGCCTGATCGTGCTCAACCCGGCCTTCCTCGCCCCGTACTCCAGCGTCACCGGGCAGCTGGTCCTCCTCGTCGTGGGCGTCGTCTTCGCCGCCGGGTTCCTCGGCATCGCGCGCCTTGCGAAGGTCGGCGTCACCGAGGGAGGTCCCCGATGACGACCGCGGTCATCCTCGGTCTGGCGACCGGCCTGGGGCTGGCGCTGCTGGCCGCGTACGCGTTCCCGCCGCGACTCACCCTGGCGCAGGCGTTCGCCGCGCTGCACCCGCCCGCGTCGGTGATGACCGCGCCTGCGCGCCCGGCCATCGCCGTGCAGCCGGGCGGGCGGCTGGCCGGTGTCGGCCAACCCTTCGTTCCGCTGCTGGCCCGCCTCGGCCTGCCCCGGGCCAGCGTGCGCGCCGACCTCGGCATCTGCGGCCGTGACCCGTCGCGGCACCTGGCCGAGCAGGCGTCCATGGCCTTGCTCGGGTTCCTCATCCCGCCCGCGTTCGCCGCCGTGGTCACTCTCGGCGGTACACCGATCGGCTGGCAGCTGCCGGTGTGGGCATCGCTGATCCTGGCCGGGCTCGGAGCGTTCGTGCCCGACCTCGCCCTAGCGTCGGAGGCCGTCAAGCGCCGCGCCGAGCTGCGCAACGCGGTGTCGGGCATGTTGGACCTGGTCGTCATCTCCCTCGCGGGCGGCGCCGGGGTCGAACAGGCGCTGCGCGACGCGACCGACGACGCCGAAGGCTGGGCTCAGGCGGCTTTGCGCCAGGCGGTGCAGGCGGCCCATCTGCGGCGCCGGCCGCCGTGGCAGACCCTCGGTGAACTCGGTGAGACCGCGGGCATGACCGCGCTGGCCGAGCTGTCGGCGGCGCTGTCGATGGCAGGCAGCGAAGGCGCGCGGATCAAGGCCACCCTGTCGGCCCGGTCGGCGGCGCTGATGACCCACCAGCTCGCCGAGACCGAGGCCGCCGCCGCGTCGGCAACCGAGCGCATGGTGCTGCCCCTGGTCCTGCTCCTGGGCGGCTTCATGATCTTCCTCATGTATCCGGCATTTGCGTCGATCTTGGGCGCTCTCTAGGCCCCTGCGCCGGAACGGAGAGGCCGCTCCGGCACTACCTCACGGGAGGAAAAGATGATCCACCAGCTGTATGCGTACACCACGGTCGTCGGCATGGAGCTGCGCGACCGGGCCCGGCGGCGTACCCCGGACGGCGGCTACTCCACCGAGTCCATCGCCGTGACGGCGTTCCTGGTCGCGCTCGCCCTAGCGGCGCTGGCGATCCTGGGGCCAAAGGTGATGGCGAAGGTGCGGGGCATCAACCTGTGACCGGACTGCGGCGGCGTCGTCGCAGGGACGAAGGGGCGGCCAGCGTCGAGCTGGTGCTGGCCACCCCGCTGCTCCTGCTGCTGATCATGGCGGGCGTCCAGTTCGCGCTGTGGGCGCACGCCCGCCATATGGCGCAGGCTGCTGCCAACGAGGGCGTGCAGTCCGCGCGGGCCTACCAGAGCAGCGCCGCCGCCGGGAAAGCCGACACCGAGGCGCTGCTACACGACCTGTCCGGCGGCTCGCTGACCGGTACCGCCGTGACTGCCAGCCGCAGCGCCACCGCCGCCACGGTCACGATCACCGGCCGCGCGTCGTCGATCATCCCCGGCCTGACGTTCCCGATCCGGGTCACCGTCACCGCACCCGTGGAGCGAGTGCCCGGCACATAGCCATTGCGCTGCGGCGCAACGCATGCGCCCGCATCGGCGCGGGCCGAAGGAGGTGTCCATTGTTGAGCATAAACCGTGACGGCCGCCTGCCTCGTGCAGGCGGCCCCCGCCGCATTCGCGCGGCCGGCGACCGCGGCTCGGTCACCACCGAGATGGCGGTCCTTGTCGTGCCGTTCCTGATCCTGCTGGCCATGTTCATCGTCGTGGCCGCCCGAGCCGCCTCCGTCTCGATCGACGCGCGGGCCGTGGCCGCAGCGGCGGCTAGAGCCGCCGCCGACGCGCCGACCCCCGCCGCCGCCCGCACCGCCGCCAACAGCGCCGCCAACGCCATGGCCTCGGGCAGCCAGTTCCGCTGCACCGCCAACACCGACACCGGCCAGTTCCGCCGGGGCGGCTCGGTCACCGTGAACGTGGCCTGCGTGATGCGCCTGGACGACCTCGGCCTGCCCGGTGTGGGCACCACCAAAACCGCGCACGCCTCGGCCACCGAGCCGATCGACACCTATCGAGCTGGGACATGAGAGCCAACCGCCGCTACACCTTCCGCCGTCTTCTGCGCCGCGATCGGGGCACGGTCACCGCGTTCACCGTGGTCTGGGTCGCCACCGCGCTGCTGCTGGCTGGGCTCGTCCTGGACGCCGGGCTCGCCGTGTCCACCAAGGTCAGCGCCCGGTCGACGGCTCAAGCCGCCGCCCGCGCCGGAGCCCGCGAGCTCGACGTGCCCACGCTGCGCCGCACCGGAGTCGCGCGCCTGGACCTAGTCAAGGCCCGCGCCGCCGCTACTGGCTGGATCGCTCGTGCGGGGCTTCGCGGCACGGTGACCGTCACGGCGACGACCGTCACCGTCGAGGTCACCACCGCGCAGCGCACGCAGCTGCTCAACCTCGCGGGGATCGACAGCATCCCCCTCCACGCCACCGCGACCGCCGAAGCGGTCATCCCCTAGGAGGTTCGTGATGCTGTCCTGGCTGGGCCGCTGGCTGGTGCGCGCCAGCGCAGGCACTGCCCTCGTTGCCGCGCTGGGCGGAATCCCGGCCTTCCTGACCCTGGCGATCGGCTGGCCGCTGCCGCACGCCGTGCCCGACCGCGAGGCGCTGACCGGATTCCTCACCGACGAGGTCACCGACCGCATGGTGCTGAACCTGCTCGCCGTCGCGATCTGGCTCGTCTGGGCGCTGTTCGCCCAAGCGGTGCTCGCCGAGCTGCGCGACATCGGCCGCGGGGTCAAAGACCTGCACCCGCGCCGCCACCGCAACCCCATGCGTACCGCCGCATCGCTGCTGATCAGCTCCATGCTGCTCGGCAGCGTCCTGACCGCGACCGCCGCCACCGCCACCCCGCAGCAAGTCCGCGCCCTCCCCGCGACCCCGATCACCGCGACCGCGCAAGCCGCTCCGGCGCTCACCCAGGCCGCCGAAGGCCCGACGACCGTGCACGTCGGCAACGAGCGCTACGTCTACACCGTCAAACGCGGCGACTACCTCTCCAAGGTCGCCAAGGCGTGGCTCGGCGACGCGAACAGGTGGCCGGAGATCTGCGACATGAACCGGCACCGCCACTTCCCGAAGGCCGGCGGGACGCTGCGCGACTGCAACCTGATCTACCCCGGCTGGGACCTTCGGCTGCCCGCCGACGCCCGGCCCCCGCACGGAGCCACGCCGGTCAAGCCACCTGTCACCCAGACCCCGCCGCCGGTCGTCACCACGCCGACCCCGTCAACGTCGCCGAGCAGCCCGGCCCCGGCCGTCACCCCGAGCCCCAGGATCACGGCGAGTCCGGCTATCACGGCCAGCCCCGGCGTGGACGGCCTGGTCGTCGTGCCCCCTGGTGTGCCCACCACAGGACCCGCGTCGCCTTCGCCGAGCACGTCGGCATCCGGGTCGCCGTCGCCGGCAGCGTCTTCGAGTTCCTCGGCTTCGGTGTCGCCGGCCGCCAGCGACGCCGAAAGCCCGGACTCGGTCGACGAGCACGGGGTCCAGCTTTCGCCGTCGAGCTGGCTGCCCTGGGGGCTCGCCCTGGCGATCAGCGCCGCCGTGGTCCTGGTGTGGCTGCAGCGCCGCAGGCGTTTCACCGGCCAGCCCGACGACGATCCACCGACCATGCTGCCCGAGCCGGTTGTGCGGGTACGCCGCGCGGTCGCCCGCCGCCCGGAACTGGCCGTGCCCGAGGACACCGAAACCCAACAGCCTCCGCTCGTGCCGGACCTCGCGCCGCTGCCACCGGGCGGGACCGGAATCACCGGCGACGGCGCATCCGCCGCCGCACGGGCCGCGCTGGTCGCTGTGCTCGCCTCGGGCGGTCCCCACGATCCCGACACACGCGGCGAGGTCATCATCGACGCCGCCACCCTGGCCACCCTGCTCGGCCCGGACGTCGTGACGCTCGGCGCGTGGCCGCGCCTGCACGTGGCCGACAGCATCGACGAGGCCCTCACCGTCATCGAGGGGTGGCTGCTGCACCGCAGCCGCATCCTCGACGAACACGCCCTGACCGACCTGGACGAGCTACGCCAGCACGTCCCGGACGAGGAGGCGCTGCCCCCGGTCATGCTCATCACCGAAACCCCGCCCGCCGGCGCCCGGATGCGGGCGAAGGTCGCCCTCGCTCTGGGCGGCGGCCTTCAGGTGACCGGGCTGCTGCTGGGCGAGTGGGCGCACGGCGCCACCATCGAAGTCGCCCCGGATGGGCACACCAAGCTCGTCGCGGGGCAGTCCGCCGACCCTATCCCGGCCCGGCTGCCCGTCCTCGATCCGGCCACCGCAATCCAGATCCTGACCACTCTGCGCGAGGCGCAGACCGGCGAGCCCCCGGCGATCGTGTCCCCGGCCGTGCCGCTGACCGTCGTGCCCCTGCACGCCAGCCGCACCACCGTCGCGGCCGACGACGAGCCGCAGCGCTCCGGCGAGAAGCAGCCGCGTCCGCCTGCCGACGATCCGACCGCGACGACCGGGCCGGTGAAGGCGAAGCTGCGGGTCATCGGCCCGCCGCGTATCGACGGCATCGTCCACGACGGCCGTGCGCTGCGCGCCAAAGCCAAGGAACTGGCGGTGTTCCTGGCCGTGCATCCAGACGGCGTGGAGACCAGAACCATCGGTGACAACATCGAACTCGACGCCCGCATCAGCCAGGCCGCCCAGCGCGTGCACACCAACGCGAGCAACCTCCGGCACGTGCTCGGCCGGGCCGCGGTCCCCGACGCGCAAAACGCGTACGTCGTCAAAGGCGGCGGAGGGTACAAGCTCGACCCGGCGACCGTGGACGTGGACGTGTGGACGCTGCGCGACCTGATGCGCAAAGCCGCCATCGCCTCCGGCCCGGCTCGCCGCGAGCTGCTGACCGCGGCCTGCGACCTCTACACGGCGCCGCTGGCCGAAGGCGAGGACTACGAGTGGCTGGCCCCGCACCGCGAGACGGTGCGCCGCTGGGGCACCGAAGCCCACCTGCTGCTGGCCGACGACCTGCTCGCCGACCACCACGCGCAGGAGGCATCTGACCTGCTCGACAAGGCAATCGGGCTGGACCGCTACAACGAGGCCCTGTACGTGCGGGCGATGCACGCCCGCCACGGGCTCGGTGACGCCGACGGCATCCGGACCCTACTGCGCGCCCTGACCAAGGCGCTCGCGGATCTGGATGCCGAGCCGCAGGACGACACCCGGACCCTGGCGGCGAAGCTCCGCACCAGCCTGGAGCAGAAATGACCACCACGACCGCCGCCCGCCGAATCGGCATACGCATGGCGCTGCCCGCGCTGGCCGTCGTCCCGCTGCTACGCCACACCATCGCCGTGCACGCAGTGCCCGACGACCAGCCGTGGCGAACCGCCTGCCCGTGCGGGAAACCGCTGTGGCCCTACGCCATCGGACCGTCCGGCCGCTGCGCCCGATGCGGCGTGCGGGTCGGCGCACCGCCCTACGCGGTAGAAGCCGCCACGCTCGCCGGGGCGGCCGGGCTGGCGGTCTCCGGGCTCGGCGGCTTCACCCTCGCCGGGTACGCGGTATGGACCGCCGCGATGATCGTTCTCAAGTTCGTGGACGCGGCCGTGATGCGGCTGCCGCACCGGATCACCGCCGCCGCCACGGCCGGGTTCCTCGGCCTGCTCGCCCTCGGCGGCCCGGCAGGCGCATGGGTGCGGGCCGTGGCCGCAGGGCTCCTCCTGGCCGCGTTCTTCGCCGTGCTGGCCGCCGTCTCGCGCGGGCAGCTCGGCTGGGGCGATGTCACCCTGGCCGTGCCACTGGCCGCCGCGCTCGGCTGGCACAGCTGGACCGCCGTCTACGCGGGCGTCCTGCTCGGCCTCGGCACAGCCGCGCTCACCGCGATCACCCTGCGCCACCTCGGCCGCCTGGCTCCCGGAACCTCGCTGCCGCTCGGCCCGTTCCTGATCGCCGCCGCCTACACCGTCGCCGTCTGGCCGTAAGGCCGTTGCACCGCAATCGAACCACGGGGAAGGAATCCGGTCGTGAACTTCGACGACCTCACCGCGCTCTACCAGGCCAACCAGAACGTCATCACCGGCCTGGCGCTGCTGGTCCTGGTCGGCCTGCTGCTGCTGACCGCCAACCGGATGCGCAAGATGACCGCCCACCGCGCCACCCTGCTCGTCGCGAACCTGCTGACGATCGTCGCGGCGGGTCTGGCCACCGCCGTTAGCGCCTCGGGAATGTGGAAGTTCTTCACCGACATCCTCGGCGATTCACCGTTGCGGTACGCGTTCTTCTGGTTCATCGAAGTCGCCCTGTTCGCGAGCGCTCTGCTGGCCCGCGCACGGCTGCTGCGCGACCCGGCCAACGCCAGCACCGGCGTCGACGGCATCGCCGTCTGGGTCTTCGCCGCCCTCACCGCGTCCCTGTCCGCCACGGACGCCGACAGCTTCCGCGAGGTCTGCCTACGGCTGGCCGCGCCGCTGGTCGCCGCGTGGATGTGGGAGCGGGCGCTCGCCGCCGAACGCAACGCCCGCACCGGCACCGCAACCCGGCGCATCCACCTGACCCTCACCCTGGAGCGCGTCCTGGTCTGGCTCCGCCTGGCCGAGGCCCAAGGCCGTGACGTGACCGAGGTCGACCGCGTACGTCGGCGTGCCCGCCTCGGACGAGCCCGCCTCCACCTCTACCTGCTGCAGAACAAGAAGAAGACCTCCGCGTGGCGGCTACGCCGCGCCCACACCAAGGTAATCCGGCGGGCGATGCAGGCCGCCGAGCACATCGGCCTGGCCGACATCCCCGAGGCGGCCAGCGAGCGCGAAGCCGTCCAGATGTACATGGCCACCATCTACGGCATCATCGACGCCACCACCCCCGAGGCAGTCGCGCACCTCAACGCCTGGGCCAACCCCCAGGCCGTACCAGCCCACGAGGCGACCAGACTCAACGACCACCGTCCCGAGGCCGCACCGGCACTTGCCGAGCTGGCGCAGCGAGTCCACGGCCACGCGATACCCGCTACCGACGCCACCGGCACCGACCTCGGAGGCGACGACACCCCGGAGATCGTCGTAACAGCCATAGCCGCCGAAGACCCCGGCCCAGGCGCATCCGGAAGCACACCCGATGGAGCAACCGCTGGCCGCCAGCCTGATGACGAGGCGATCGACGACCGCGACGACGACACCGGGGACGAGGACGACGACGAGACCCAGGACGACCTGTCGGCCGTCGCGGCGATGCGCCGGTTTTGGGACACCGAGACCAGCCAAGGCCGCATCCCCACCGGTGCGGAGCTGTCCCGCGCGGCTGGCGTACCGCCCGCCACAGGTCTGGGACGGCGCAAGCGGCGCGCCTGGGAGGCAGAACTGCCCGACCACCTACGCCGATCGCTCGCCCACTCCGGTGACAGCCGGTAAAGCCCTGGCCTGGTGCATCGAGCGCGGACCGCGCGCGACCTTGACCACCCCGACAGCGAGGCCCGGAAAGCCCTACGTCGATCCACGGGGGAAGACCGGCGTAGGGCTCGGCTCAACGATAGCGGCAATAGGTGTGACGTCTGTCCCTCGCGCGGAGGACCGGCTGTCGGCCGAATGGGCCGAGGCTCATGGTGCCCGGCTCAGATCGGGATCAGGTGGCATACAGGCTTCCTGCCAGAGGCGTGCCGCCCGCGACCGCAGCGCCGTCCATCCTGGCCACCAGCGCCTCCGGGCGGGAGGGCTGGTTGCCTGACGCAGCGTGACGACCATCGCGGCGATGGCACGAGCACCGGCGATGAGGTGCAGAGCCGTGATGATGTGATGCCGCGTGTCGGCTGCCAGGTCAGCCGCCCGCTCCAACGGCAGTTCCGTGCCAGGTTCGTCCTCGTCGGCCAGCGGCGCGGCCAGGTGGAGGATCTTCGCCGTCAGGTCGCCCGTCGCGGCGGCGGTGTCGAGCAGGTCTGCGACCGGGTGGAGGCCCGGTTGCGCCAGTACGACACGGCACCGGTCTACAGCGTCGCGTACGGCCGCTAGGGCGTCGGCTACGGCCGGTGCATCGTGGCGATCAGTCATGATCAGGCCCCCCGGGGTTGGATGGTACGGGCAGATAGACGGCCCCGATTCCCGCTCCATCCGCGCCGCACGTCAAGCCGAACCCATGCACCACCGTGAACCTAGGAATGACCAGGAAAAACAGATCCTGGTGTGCGTCGGCCCGACGCGCCTTGTGTACCTTCGCCAGGAGGTCGCTTGGCGACGCTGACGGTGGCGCTGCGGTGGCGTCGGTGTTACCGCTGCGGTGCTGAATCTGGTTTCGGGTAGCCCGGGTCAGCGCGTACCGTCCGTTGCCGTGACTGCGCGCGGAGAGCGAGACGAGGAGCAGGAGCAGCTTGGCCTGCTCATGCGGGAGCTGTCGCTGGTGGACGGGTGGTTGTCTCGGCTGGGATCTGGACCTGGGCTCATGCCGGTGGCTGCGGGCACCCCGTTGGCTGGCGACGATCGATGGTCTAACCCGTTCCAGGTGTCCCACGCGGTGGCGTCAGCGCTCGTCGTTGCTGTGGACCATGCGCATTGCCTCCGTCGCTCGATCGAGGGTTGCGCGAAATGCGCCCCGAGCGAACTCACGCTGCTGCTGAACTCGTATTACTCGCTGCTGCGCGGCGCGATGGAGAACGCCGCCCGGGCGATCTGGCTGCTTGCTCCGGAGCAGCGTCCCGGGCGTGTACTGCGCCGGCTGCGACTTCAGGCCGGCAACGTCATCCAGTCGGACGGGCTCTGCGAGGTTGGTGGCCTTCCTCGGAAGAAGCCCAAAGCCGATCGGTTGAAGCGGGTTGAGGAGATTGCACAGAGATGGAACATTTCGCCTGAGGCTGCGGTGAAGCCGCCATCGAATAGGGAGATCGTTCGCGCCGCCGGCGAATACATCGCTGGCGACGCCGGACACGCGGAAGTGGTGTGGCGGGCGTGCAGTGCCGCCGCCCATGGCGACACCTGGGCGGTGCTGAGCCTGCACGACCGCGAGGAGGCCAGCCGGGTAAACGATGTGGTCACGTTGAGGACGACCGCCTCCACGAACGTTCTGACCACGATGGTGGTTGAGGCGGTGGCCGTCATTAAGTCCGCGTTCTTGCTCCGCGACATCCGTAACCGGCCGCCGTACTGACGTTGCAACTGTTGGCCGCTGCCCTGACGTTGCCGGACTACTGGGCGGTAAATCAGGTGGCGGCGGTGCGCGAGCGCCTGGTGCGTGCGGCGTGCAGTGCCTCGATGTTCGGCTGGGCCAGGGTTTGGAGCAGTGCAGCGCCGGTCTCGGGGGGTGTTGCGGTTCGCCGTCAGCCGTGGTCCGGTGGTAGAGAGTTGACCGAGGTTGGTTTCGAGGCGGTGCAGTTGCCCGATGGGTGTGGTGCGGTTGATGTCGATGGTGCGCGCGGCGGCGTGCTGGTGGGTTGTGCCATCGTGACGGCGACTCGTTGGAAACTGGTCCAGCGCGCGGTGGAGTCGTCGACGGCGCAAGATTTGATGAGAACCTACAGAAGGTCAAACCGGCGACGACGAGCTGGTCGCCCGGGCGTTGCGGGCCGGGCGGAGTGTCCATATCCGAACCAGGTCGTATCCCTGACCCGGAAGTCCAGACCTACCATGATCATGGTACGACGTGGCGCGAGTGTCTCGCGCTCTGAACTGAACAAGGCGCGTCGGGTTCAGCCTGGTGTCGGGTAGCAGCTCGAAACGTGACCACGCCGGCCGATAGGTCCTCGCCTGGTGCTGGCGAAGCTCGATAAGCTCACGGCTGCCTTGAGCGATTCCTTGGACTCACCTTCCACCATGGAGACGGATACTTCATGACCACGGTCTACGAACAGATCCAGCGAGCGGATGGGGCGATCTGCCAAAACATCGAATCGCTCGTTGGTCAGCGCGGTCTGCTCTCGCAGAATGTCCTTGCCCAGCTCCGGAACCTGGTCGAAGGTGTCGCCGTCCGCCTCCACACGGGTAGTGGTGACGCTGAGTTCAATTATGCGGCGGTGGACCCGGGTCTCGACTTCGTGAGGGCCAAGGGCAAGCTGAACTTCCTCGGCAAGTTTCACAAGCTCATCCAGATCGTCGCTTCCCACTACACCCTGGATAGCGACGCCTCGGAGCGCTTGATGCTCAAGTACTACGAGTACCTTCACCGCATTCGCACCCTGCTTCAGGACAGCTGCGGGATCTCGGTCCTGGCCAACCTCGAGTCGTTTCCGGTCGATCTGGATCCGTCGCTGCGGGAGTACCACGAGAAGATTGCCGCGAGGATCGAGGCGGTTCGTTCTACGCGGACGGACGGCAGCTCAAGTGCCCGTTACTACATCCACAAGACGCGGCCGTTCTTTGTCGGAGGGCGGATCTACTACGAGGTCACTTTCTACAGAGCGATCAACAAGGTCAGCAAGTTCGATCGCATCATCGCATTCACTCACATCGACATGACCGACAAGTATTCCGCGATGCTGACGCTCCAGCATGATGCGATCGAGGTGCTCGACCAGACGATGCCGATCACGATCATTCGCGGCTGGGAGGTCTCGATTCGCCCATGCGAGTTCGATAACTTCGCGCGTCTCCTGGGCATCGATACCTACGTCCGAGCCAGCTCCGCGGAGTATGGCTACCTGATGCGGGGGCTGACGGTGGGCTCGGGCAGTCTGCTAGACCTGATCGATATGTCCGACGACCAATACGAGGCGACGAGGGCTGCAGGCACAGCCCGTGTCTCCAAGCCGCAGATCTTCGCCGCCCTTGACGAAGCACGCCGCATCGTGCGCTCAGGTTTGCCGGGCCACAACGTCATCCGTTACCTCATGCTCCGGATGCACAACAAAGTTCTAAAGCCTCAGTACAACTGGGACAGCTGCAACCGCCTGTCCGGAATGAATCTGCAGTACGGGTGCATCCCGTTCGACGACATGCCCTTCTGTACCTCGCTGCCGGGACACAACCCGCGGTACTGGGACCTTGCCGAGAGCCTCGACGTATCCCAACGCAGCCATGAGCTGCTCGCCCGGCGAGTGAAGAACAATGTCGAGCGCCACGGCGTTCTCTATACGCCAGTGGCCGACCTGCAGGAGCTCGGAGATGTCAGCACGCTGATCGCCACCTACAACAGGAAGCTCTACTACCTGCACACAGCAAGACAACTTCTGTTGGATAACGGTCATGTGTTCGTGCGGGGGTACGAGGACGACACCTTCGCCATCGTCGAGAAGCTCAAGGCGTTCTCGTCCTCCGGGATCGCCGGCTACACCCAGGCCGTCGAGCGCTGGCTCGACGCGACGCCTCGCGATATTGACGACGAACTCAAGAAGGATGCGCTGAAGCAGTTGTTCAGCCAGTCGAAGGTCGCGCTGATCTACGGCGCGGCCGGCACGGGAAAGTCCACGATGGTGGACCACATAGCGAGCTACTTCAACGACAAGTCGAAGCTGTTCCTAGCCCACACCAACCCAGCGATCGACAACCTCAAGCGCAAGGTCACCGCGCAGGACTCGACCTTCCGGACCATCAGCAGCCATATCCACCGGACCGCCTCTGAGCCGGAGTACGATCTCCTGGTCATCGACGAGTGCAGCACCGTCAGCAACGCTGATCTGCTCAAGGTGCTGGAGCGGACGTCCTTCAAGCTGCTCGTGCTGGTCGGCGATGTCTACCAGATCGAATCGATCCAGTTCGGCAACTGGTTCAATATCATCCGGTCGTTCATCCCGAGCACGTCGGTGTTCGAGTTGACCACGCCGTATAGAACCAAGAGCCAGTCTCTTCTAGGTTTCTGGGGCAAGGTCCGAAACATCGACGACGACATCGCCGAGGTCATCGCGCGCAACGGCTATTCGACTGTGCTCGACAAGTCCCTGTTTAAGGCCCAGCGCGACGATGAGATCATCCTATGCCTCAACTACGACGGGCTCTACGGCATTAACAACGTCAACCGATTCCTCCAGAGCAGCAACCCGAACCCATCGCGCACCTGGCGTGTCTCCACCTACAAGGTGGGCGATCCGGTCTTGTTCAACGAGACCGAGCGGTTTCGGCCGGTGATCTACAATAACTTGAAGGGCCGGATCGTCAATATCGCCTACGCCACTGGCCAGATTCAGTTTGACGTTGAGCTTGACCGACCGCTCAGCGAATTCGATGTCGACGTCGTCGGCGGAGAGCTGGAATGGGTAGGAGGTTCAACAGTGCGGTTCCCCGTGTACGACCACGACACCAGCGACGAAGACGATGACTCGCTCAACACCACCGTGCCGTTCCAAGTCGCCTACGCTGTCTCGATCCATAAGGCGCAGGGCCTCGAGTACGACTCCGTCAAGGTCGTCATCACCGACGCCAACGAAGATGACATCACACACAGCATCTTCTACACAGCCGTCACCCGGGCACGTGAGGATCTGCGGATCTTCTGGACACCCGAGACCCAGCAAGCTGTTGTCGGCAGTCTCCAGCGAAGCACCAGCCAGAAGGATGTAGCGCTGCTCTCGAATCGCCGCGGCCTTACGCCGATTGGTCGGTCTCGACGCCCCTGACGATCGTAATCGAGGGACTGCTCACTTACTGTAACTGGCCGCGACCGATCAAGAGTAGGGCCGAAGCCGCGCTGCAGCCGAAGCCGGCAACAACCGTCGATGGTGATACCGTCGGGCAGGATGCGGCCGATGACATGCCGTAGACCCGTCTCACCGATCTGCCGCAGGCGATTTCAGGCGGCAAGTCTGGTGAGACGGCGCAAGATTTGATGAGAACCTACAGCTACCAGGCGACGACCCTTCTGATCGCTGCCACCTGGTCAATCCATGACGAGAGTCGCGTGATCTTCACGACGTCCCCGGTCCTCGGGGCCTGGATGATCAGACCCTGGCCGAGGTACATGCCGACGTGCCGCGGGTTGGACATGGTGCCTTCGCTGCCGGGGATGAGGATGAGGTCTCCGGGCAGCAGCATGGCCGGGTCGGTGATCTCCTTCCCGGCGTTGACCTGGTCCAGGGTGACGCGCGGGATGGAGACCCCGGCGGCCCGGTAGGCGGCCTGCATCAGCGACGAGCAGTCGCATTGCTTGTCGGGGTCGCCGGAGTGCGGGTCGGTGCAGGATCCGCCGAAGTGGTAGGGCGTGCCGAGTTGCCCGACCGCCCAGGAGATCGCGGTCATCACCTGCGGCGGGGTGTTGACCGGCAGGGTGAACCCGTCCGGCAGGGCCGTGAGGGCGTCGGTGGTGCAGTCGGTCAGGGTGCTAGTCAGCTGCTGGACGAGCTGGGTGGCGTCGTCGGTCCACTTGCCGTACGCGTCTGGGAATGCCGAGATCTGCACTGCCTGGGCGGCCGTGCTCAGGGGCATGGTCTGCCAGCCCGGGATGGTCAGCAGCTTGTCGAAGAACTTCCCGGCCTGGTAGTCGGGCTTGGCCAGCTGCTCGACGGTGCCCCAGCCCTGGCTGGGGCGCTGCTGGAACACCCCGATCGAGTCGTGGTCGTTGCGGTCGCCGAGGAACGGCAGGTTTCGCAGGCCGGACTCCTGCATGGCGGTCGCCAGCGCGACGGTCCAGCCCCACTGGGGTACGCCTTTGGACACGCCGACGTCGATGATGGTGGCGGCGATCTCCAGTTGCTCGGTGTCCCAGCTGCCGGCGCCGGGCGGTTGCCCGGAGGCCAGTACCGAGACGCCGGTGGTGCTGCCGCAGCCGCCGGGGCCGCCCATGACGGCCGACAGCAGGAGCATCGGTAGGCCGAAGCAGCCGATGATGACGACGGTGACGATGCCGATGATGGCTTTGGTCATGACGACCTGCCTTTCGGTGAAAACGAAAAAGGCCGGGCTTCGCGCGGGTGCGCGGCCGGCGGGAACGAGAAAAGCTCGGGCTACATGCGGTGGATGAGCGGCAGCAGCTCCGCGTGGGTCTGGTGGAGGAAGTCTGCGATCACGTCGGCGGCGGGGTCCACGGGGTGGCCGAGGTCGACCGGTGCGGCGTAGCGCCAGTCCCAGTGCCCGGGTTCGAGCGCGGGCACGAACCACAAGGTGCCGTGCCAGTTGAGGAACAGCGCGCCGCCGATTTGCGGGGCGAGCAGGGTCATGGGCTGGCTGGCGCAGGTGGCCAGGCAGTGGCAGCCCGGGTCGGTGTAGTCGGTGCGCAGGTGCCCGTGGTGGACGGGGCATCGGCAGTCGCAGTGCCGCTCGTAGGGGCTGCGGTAGGTGCGGTACATAGCTGTCTCCTTGAGAAAGTGGTGAAACGCAAAAAGGGTCGTGGGCCGCCCACGCGGGCGGCCCACCTTGAACCGGTCGGGGTTGTGTCAGGCGGCCTGCCGTCGCAGGACGCGGGCGGCCTCGCGGAGCAGGCGCTCGATGTGCACGCTGTCGTCGTAGGTGTCGGCGCGGGTGTCGATTTCGCCGCCGTGCTCCCAGTCCCACTGGCCGTTGGCCATGGCGTTGACGTGCCACAGGTCGCCGTGCTGGTCGAGGAACAGGGCGCAGCCCCACTGCTCAGCGAGGAGGGTCATGGGCTGGGTGTCGCAGGTGATGGTGCAGGCGCAGCCGGGCTGGAAGTAGTCGGTGCGCGGGAAGCCGTGGTGCAGCGGGCAGCGGCAGTTGCACAGCTTGCGCCACGGGGCGGTGTAGGACATGTGCTTTCTCCCAGAGGGTGCGGTGGGTACGCCTCGGTGGCCGCCGGCGGGGCGGCTCACCGAGGCGTACGAGGGGTGAAGGGGTCAGCGCGGCCCGATGCGCCAGGTGCGGCCGGGGCCGAGCCACCGGTCCTGTTGCACCTGACGGCTCTCGGCGACGGTGAGCAGGTAGGCGGGCAGCTGCGGCACGCCTTCGCGCCAGGCCCGGTACAGCCGGTGGGTGCCGTCGATCAGCAGCGGCGAGGGCACCGCGCCGTCGATGAGCAGGTGGGTGACGATGACCGGCTTGGCCAGGTCGGTGCTCATGGCGTAGTCGCGGTCGAAGGCGTCCGGCGCCGGGCCGAGCAGCGCGATCGTGTCCGTATCGGGGTTGTCGATGCGGGCCAGGCCGAACGCCTGCGCCCACGTCGGCACGTCGAGCGGCCGGGTGGGTCGGGGTGCGGCGTCGATCAGCGACATCGCGGTGTGCACCGCGAAGACCCAGAGGTGGTAGTGGAACCACTGCTCCCGGTGCGGCGTGGTCATCGGCGGTGCCCCTCGTCGGTGAGGCGGCTGTAGATCGCGACGCATCGCAGGATCAGCTGGTAGGCGGGCAAGGTGAGGAGCCGGTCCCGCTTGTCCTGCTTGAGCTGGTCCCAGATCGTGACGGTGACGCTGGCCGACCACAGGTCCACCAGAACGCCGTTAATCTTGGCGTGCTGGCGTTCGGCGACGATCGCGCGCAGCGAGTCGATGAGAGCCGCGTCGCCGATCGGGTGGGTGTAGTCGTCGGGCCGGGCCGCGTCCTCCAGCAGCGTCAGGCAGTCCTCGCACGCGTAGCCCGGACGCGGCGGGTCCTCGGTCTCCCACCGGGTCACGTCAGTGGCGGGTACGCCGCAGACGGCTTGGCGCTCGTCGCGGGGATGGCGGATGTGCGGGACCGTCGGCCGCTGCGGCGGCACGGGATTGGTCTCGGTCATGGGTGGTCCGTTCGTGACGGGCCGGGACGGCAGGTGACCGCCGCCCCGGCACAGGGCGGAATGCAGTCAGACCTTCAGCAGGTCGAAGGCGGTCAACTTGAGGTCACCGGTCTTGCCGGTGATCACCCGGTTGGCGCGGGTCGTGGCGTCCCTCGCGGCCTGGTAGTGGTCGAGGTACTCGGTGATGGCCTGGTATCCGGCCCACCGGCTGCCCTTGATGGCCTTCTGCGTGTCGGCCTCGGTGATCAGGTACTTGAGCGTCCCCAGCCGCTCCCTGGCGTTGGCCTTGGTCTTGTCGGTGGCGTTGTCGGCCACCGGCCACACCTGCGCGACGATCTTCTCGAACTCGCGGGTGGTCATCGCGGTCTGCAGCATCCGCTCGGCGGCCTTCTCGAACTCGCCCATGTAGCGCCACATCAGGCCCAGCGCCTCGCGGGCCTGGCTGATCTGCTCGCCGACCTTGGAGGTGTGGCGGAACGTGTAGTGCCCCACGGCGTGGGCGAACGCCGCCCGCTGGGTGTTGGCACAGACGACGCGGATGGGGCTGGCGTCCACGCGCAGCGCGGCGGTGCCGTCGTGGGAGGTCGTGCCGATGAGATAGAGGTCCATCCGGTCGACTCCGGCGATCTCCATCGCGGTCGGCAGCTTCATCGTGACGAACACCGATTTGCCCCGCCGCAGGCTGCCCGCGGTCTCGAAGTGGGCGCCCCCGGCCTGGTCGACGAGTTGGTCGAGCATGTCGGCGCACTGCTCGTTCTGGATGACCTCGTAGTCGTTGCCGACGATGCCCAGATACTCGGTCTGGCCGGTCACCGGGTTGCGGCGGACGGTCATGCGCCGGTCGTCGGCCAGGATCGGGACCTCGATCCCGTCCACGACGTCGATGCCCCTGACGGGGATGGTGCGAACGCCCCAGTTGCCGAGCAGGGCGGCGCCCATGATCTCGTTGGCGCTCATCGTGGCCTGAGTGACGGTGCCCAGCTGGTGCCAGGCGGACACGCGGGCGGAGGCGAAGGCGGTCTGCCCGTTGGCGAACGTCTCTAGTTCGTGTGCCACAGGGTTCTCCTTTCGGAAATGGGAAGGGCCGAGCCACATGGCTCGGCCCAGGGATGGGTGGCGGCGCGGCCGGGGCCGGGCGTTGCCCGGCCCCGGCGTTGTCATCAGGACCGCTCGCCGTCCGAGGAGTTCTCGGCCGTGGTGTTGCTGGCCTGGGCGTCGGCCGTCTCGGTCGTGGCGTCGGCCTGTGCGGTGGTGTTCGAGGTCTCGGCCTCGGCCGTCTCGCCATCGCCGGCCGGGGCCGGGTAGGCGAAGGTGAGCGGGGCGTCGGAGACCATCTCGATGTCGCCCTTGGCGGCAGCCTTGGTGCAGTTGTTGCGCACGGCCCCGGAGCTGACGTTGCGCCCGCCGAGCTGGGCGCTGATCGTGGTGGCGATCTCCTGCGGCGACATTGAGCGGCCGGGGTTGGCCGCCAGCACGGCCAGGGTCAGCTTCTCCAGCTCGCCCTTGGCGAACGGCTGGCTGCCGTCGCCGTTGACCGTCAGGTCGGTGCGGCGGATCGCTCCGGCCGTTGCGGTGCTCGCCGTACGGGGCGGCAGCCGCTTGGGCAGCTTCACGACGTGCCCGGTGCCGTCCTCGGCGACGACGTGGATCGTGCCGTCGGGGCGGATCAGGGACTGCACCAGGGCGACCGCCTCGGGCGATTCGGTGACGCCCTTGATTACTTGGAAGCAGACCGGGCAGCGGGGCGGCTCCGGGTTCGGGTCGACCTCGCTGGCCTTGGTCGGTCCGGCGATCCACCGGCGCGGGATACCGGGCAGACGGCGGGCGGCGTCGGCCTGCTCCATCGTGGCCAGCAGCCGGGAGGCGGTCGGATGCCCGATGCCGCTCTCGTTGACGATCTCGTCGAGGGTCGCGCCGTCGTCGCCGTACTCGGCGATGACCGCCTTGATCGTCATGATCTTGCGGTCGCCGGGACGGCTCTGCTGCACGACCGTGACGGCCGCCCGGACGGGCTGGCCCTCCGACCCGTCGTCGTCCTCGTCGTCCGAGTTCTGGTCGTCGTCCTCGTCGTCGGTGTCCTCGTCGGATTCCGTGCTCTCGTGGTCGTCCTGGTCCTCGTGGTCCGAGTCCTGGCTGTCGCTGTCCGCCCCGGCGTCGGCGCTGTCCGGGTTCTCGTCCTCGCCGTGGTTACTGGCGGCTTGGTCGTCGGCGCCGTCCTGGCCGGTGGAGTCGCCGCCGTCCAGCTCCGTGCCGGGCTCCGGGTCGCCGGCCTCGCCGGCCCCGAGGCCCGGGGTGATGTCGGCCTCGGTGTCGCCGGTGAGGCCGGTGTCGTTGATGTCGTCGCCCTGCCCGAGGTCCGGGTCGGCCTCGTCGGAGGTGACGGCTTCCGTGACGCCCTCGGCCATGGTCCAGCGGGTGGGGACGCCCTCGGCGGCGTCGGCGTCGGTGTCGACCGGGACGATCAGACCGGCGTCGGACAGGGTCTTGATCGCCTTGTCGACGGTCGATCGGGCCTTACCGGACTGGTTGGCCAGCTCGTGGACGTTGCCCTGGCCGAGGTGGTGCAGGGCGTTGAAGACCGCCTGGGTGGCGGGCGTCATGGTGGACAGGTCGTGTTGCATGGTGGGGTCCCCTTTCTGGGACTTATGGGTTGGCAGCGCGGCACGTCGTTGTGCCGTGCTGTGGTGCGCCGGGTCGCAGGCAGCCGGTATCGCGGCAGGCGCGTGGGGCGGTGCGCTGCCGTGATGGGGTGCTGCGAGGGGCGGCCCGGTGGCCTGGGATGGCGGTCGGTGGCCGCCGGGGAGGATCAGTCGCCGGAGGCGGCGGCCTCGGTGGCGGCGGGCTCCAGGACGTAGAAGCCGTGGGCCGGGTCGTGGTAGATCCCGGCGTCGGCGTGGGAGAGGCGCACCTGGCCGGGGCCGACCGTCAGGTCGAGTTCGGCGTCTGCCCGGCCGATCCGCACGCGGGTGCGCCGCCCGGCCAGGTGCTGCTTGCGGCAGGCATCGGTGTGCGGCAGGACGACGAGGATCGTGTCGCCCGGGTTGACGAAGCGCCGCCGCAGCACCGCGCCGGGGTTGGCGTCGGCGTACGCGGTGCGCTCGTCGTCGCCGAGCAGGTTTTCGGCCCAGTTGCGGGCGTACCGGTACTCGCGGCCCAGCTTCGCGATGGCGTCCAGCGGCCCGGTCAGCGCCGTGATCGATAAGGACAGGTCGTCCTCGTTGATCAGCGCGGTCCGTAGCCGGTCGACGGTGAGCAGCAGCTCCAGCCGGTGACGGCGCATCGTGTCGGCGGCCTTGGGGAGATCGGCGGCTGCCGGTACCGGGTCCGTGGCGTGCTGGTCGAGGGTGCGGCCGGTGAGCCGGGCGATCCAGCGGCCGACCGAGTCGGTGTTGAGCATGGCGGCCTCCTACTCGGCGAGCTGGTCCAGCTCGGTTGGGGTGAGCTGGTCGGGGTTGCGGCTGCGCCAGGCGGTCGAGTGCCGCAGCGCCCACCAGCGCAGCAGCGACCGGCAGGCGGTGGCGAGGTCGTCGCGGACCGGCAGCCGGTAGGCCATCCCGGAGGCGATCTGGGCCGCGTCGGTGCAGGCGATCGGCTGCCAGATCCCGTCCTCGGTCTCGACGAGCACGCCGACCATCCGGTTCGGGTACGGCACCGCGAACGCCTGCGCGGCCTCGGCGTCGGCGGTCACCCGCCACTGGCGGTGGGTGAAGCGCTGCATGGTGGCCACGCCGTGGCCCGGGTCGCCGGAGCACAGCAGCAGGTGGCGCTGCTCGCCGTCGTTGAGCGGGCGGTGCCGCCGCCAGGCCCGGTACAGGTCGAGCAGGCTGCCGGTGATGACGGTGTGCCGCTCCAGGGCGACGCGCTGGTCGATCGTGGCGAGCACGTCCTGCATCGCCGCGCCGGTGCCGGCGGGCCGAATGCCGAGGGACCTCCGCGGGGCCGGGCTGTCGAGGTCGGCGCTGCTGGTGTTGTAGGCCATGGCGGTCTTGTGCAGGATACGGGCGAGGTCGCCGAAGGCGTCCTCGGTGCCGGTGTCGTAGCGCCACAGCTGCTCGGGCAGCACGTCGTTGGTGGAGGCGGCGATCAGCCGCAGAGCCGGGTCGGCGAGGAACATGTCGTCTCCTTCGTGGGATGGGGTGGGCATGGCGAAGGCCGGTCGCAGCTGGGCTGCGACCGGTCCTCGAGTTGGTGGATGGGTTAGGCGATGGTGACCGCGCACAGGCGGGCGCTGGGCTTCAGCGTCCGCAGGTACTTGATGGCCTCGTTCAGGAAGCGCAGCCGGTCGGCGATGGTGTCGCTGGACGGCTTGAGGACCTTGCCTTCGGCGGTGATCAGCAGGTCGCCGACGATGGCCATGCGCCAGTGCAGTCCGGCGTAGGCGTGCTCTCCGGCCTGGTAGGCGGTCAGCTCGGCAGGGTCGAACTCGTAGTTGCCAGCGCTGGCGAGCATCGCGATGACGCGAGGCTGTGCGTGGAACCGGCGGCGGGCCTCGTTGAGGGTGACCTTGGAAGGGTCGGCCTGGTGCTGGGCGAGGTAGTCCTCCCACGGTCGGGCGGGCCGAGCGGTGGCCGGGGTGGAGTTCATGTACCGGTTCCAGGCGTGCCAGCGAAGGCGGGCCTGGGTCGCGGCGGCTGCGGCGGCTCCGTTGAGGTCGAGGCGGCTCTTGCGGCCTCCGGCGGCCTTGGTGATGGCGCCGAACCGGCGCGCGGTGTCGAGGAGGTAGTAGTCGAGGAACCGGGTGATCCAGCCGATGAACCGGCGGTGCCGGACGTGAAAACGTCGGGCGGGGGTGCCATTGGCGTTGAGGAGGTCGTTGACCTTCTCGGAGGCGGAAAACCAGTCGGCGTCCTCGCCAGGGTTGAACACGACGGTGACGACCTGGTCGGTGAGCGGGGTGTTGGTGGGCATGGCGGGGTGCTCCCTTCGCGAAGGAGTGGGTTGGGGTTTGCCGTGCTGGTGGTGCCACCGGATCGCGACGTCTGGCCTGGGTGCTGCCGGGAGAGGCGCGGGGCGGGGATCGGAGCCGACCAGAAGGTGGGCTGTTCGATCCCGCTGGCGCGGGCAGGTCCAGGAAGGACAGACGGGCGACGGTGCAAGCAAGAGGAAAGAGAAGAAGCTGCACCGTAGCGAGGCGACCTGTCAGCACAACCCCTGTCAGGAAAGCCGACCATGCCTCTGACCTGCTCTGACAGGTTCGGGCCTGGGGCTGCCAGGTTGTGTCAGGTCAGGAAGACGCCGTTCTCGTCGTAGTTCGAGTTGGCGGCGACCACGCGGCCGTGGTCGCTGGGCAGCCCGGCCAGGCATATGCGCTGCGTATCGCCTACGGGAAGCCATACGGCGTCGGCGGGATCGCTGCTGTGGGTCGCCGTGGCGACGAGTACGCCTTCGGGCCGCCGGCCGCGCAGGTACGCGTGGAGGTGTTCTTCACGTTCCTCGGTCGGCAGCCAGAACAGCACCGGATAGCGCGGGCCGCCCTTGCGGGCCAGGGCCGCGTACTTGTCCAGCTTGGCGGCCAGCTTGCCCAGGGGCTCGGTGCCGGTGTCGGCCTCCAGCCAGTACCCGACCGTCGTGCCATCCTCGCTCCACAGGCCATGCCCGTCCGGGGTGACCGGTGAGAACCGCGCCGCTGTCTTCGTCTCCGGCCACCACCGCGACAGCTCGGCGGCCGGGTGGCTGCGGGCGTACGCCGACAGCCGGACGCCGAACTCGGTGGCCGTGAGCAGGTGTGTCAGGTTCGGATTGGCTGACAGCCGTTGCATCTGCTGGCGGCTGGTGCGAGCGGTGGGCTCGGGCCGGTTCTGGGCTGCGGCCTGAAACCGGTGTCCGTTGTGGCCGAGGGTCCAGTGCCAGGGCTGCGAGCCGCCGCCGTCGCGGGCGAACCGGAACCGGTCCAGGAGCCCCAGCCGGTACAGCTCACCGAGGCGGATCTGGCAGGTACGCCGGGCCAGGAAGAACAGGGCGTGGATCTGGTCGGTGGTGAGGACCTGGTGGTCGTCGAGCAGCTGGAGCAGCTGACGGTCACGAGAGGTGATGTGCGGGTAGATGGCCAGCAGGCCATCAGAGCGCGATTGCGGCATAGGTAGATACCCCCGGGGAGAGAGAAACCCTGTAAGGAGTCTGGATAGGTTGATCTTGATTTCAGGGCTGCGGCAGGCCAGGTTTGGGCAGCTCAGACACCTGACAGGCGCTGGTCGGGGGGCTCGCCTGGGGTCTCGTGTCGCAGACACCCCCAAACGAGCCCCCAATGCCGCACCCGGCCGAGGACCCAGGCGAGCGGGCTTGATCAGCGTTCGCGCTTGTCGAGCCGCCGTTTCATGACCGTCTTGGCCAGCCGGTGCATCGGTGGCTCCTCGCCGTCGACGGCGTGGGCGGCGGCATGGGCCTGCCGGATCGCGGTGGCCTCGCCGACGGTCGGCGCGGGCGGGTTGGTGAGGAAGGTGAACCCGGGAAGCTCCCGGTTGCCGACGAGCAGCCGGGCCGCAGCGGTGTAGATGTCGAGATGGGCGAGGTCGTGCTCGTCCAGTTCGGGCTTCGTGTGCCGCGACAGCTCCCGGGCGTCGCCCGGGTCGACGTTGAAGAACAGCTTCGAGCGGGCGTTGGCCGAGATCGCCGACGCCACGTCCTTGGGCAGCTGCGCCAGATCCTGGTGAGCCAGGACCAGGCCGAGCCGGAACCCGCGCGCCTCGGCCAGCATGTCCGCCACGCTGCCCGGTAGCGTCAAAAAGTTTTGACATTCATCGACGTAAAGACTGGCGTCTTTTCGCTGGTCCTCGGGCACGCTGGCTCGTGCGATAGCGGCCTGCCAGACCCGGGCGACGATCAGCGAACCCAGGATGCGGCTGGTCTCCTCACCGAGGATGCCTTTCGGCAGCCGACACAGCAGTACGCCGCCGTCGAGCACCTTGCCCATGTCGAACGAGCTGTTCGTGTTCCCGATGACCGACTTCACGAAGTCCCGCAGCAGGAACGCCCGCAGGCGCGCGAGGACGGGGGCGATGACCTGGCCCCGGAACTGCTCGTTGATGCCGTCGTACCAGAGCCAGAACCCGCCCAGGCCGTCCGGGTCGTCCAGGCCGTTGGTGAACCTGGCCCGGAAGTCCTTGTCCTGCAACAGCGACGGGACGAGGCTGAGGGTCGGCTTCGCGTGGCGCATCAGCGTCAGGCAGGCCACCCGCATCGTGTCGTCCATACGCGGACCCCACTGCCCCTGGAAGATCTTCGCGAAGATCCCGACCAAGTTATCCACAGCCAGATGCGGGTCGCCCCGGTCGTCGAGCGGATTGAAGCAGGCCGGGTTCTCCTGGTCGGGGTCGATGATCGCGATCCGGTCCGCGTAGCTGGCGGGGAGCCGGTCGAGGATGTCGGTGATCAGGTCCCCTCGCGGGTCGATTACCACCGTTCCGCGCCCGGCCTTGATGTCGGCCAGGATCATGTTCAGCATCAGCGTGGACTTGCCGACACCGGTTTTGCCGACCACGTGAACGTGCTGACGAGCGTCCGTCACGTTCAGACCGACCGAGTGGTTGCCGATCTGCGAACGCCCGAGCACCTTCACCCCGCGCCCGCCGGAGGGCACGGCCACGGGCGCCGGCACGGCCTTGGCCCGAGCCCGATCGAGGCCCGGCACCGCCACGTCCTGGGGCAGCGCCGCCATGGCGGCGAGTTCCGGCACGGTGGCCAGGAACCCCCGCCGTAGACGCCTTCCGGCGATCGTGGCCACCGGCTGCGGCATCTTCATCCTGCGCAGCCGGTTCGGGCCGGTGTACGCCGCGGCGGCCGAGGCGATCGTGTGCCCGAGCCCGACGAGGCGCTCGCGGATCTGCTTCGTGCGTGCCTTGTCCGGCGGGGTCTTGCCCGCGTCGGCCGCGACGGCGAACCGGATCGCGATCTCGAAGTGCGGCACCCGAATCGCCTTGTCGACAATCGTGCGGGCGTCGGCGTTGGCCACCGGATCGCGCTCACCGGAGCGCACCGGCGTACGCGCCGGTGTCCGCCGTGACGGGCCGGGTGTGAACACGTCCAGGGCCCAGATGAGCGGTTCGGTGAGCAGCCGCGCGACCCCGGAAACGGCACGGGCGGCCACATCTGGCCGCCCGTGGGGGTGTGTGCCGGTCGCCGCCGCCGTGCGTCTGGCGGCGCGTAGCCGCCTGGGTGATGCCGGTCGGGCCAGGATCTGCACGCACGCGTGCTCGCGGTCGCGAACCTCGGCCCCGGCCGACAGCAGCGCCCGCAGCGGGTCGGCGTCGTGCTCGCTGCGCAGGGGCAGCGAGTCGGCCGACTGCGGCCAGTGCGCCCCGCCGACCTGCTCGACCACCGTCGCGGGGATCGGCGCGGCGGCGTCGGTGACGGTGAGGGTCGCGGCGGGCCAGGCCGCCCGGACCGCGGCCTCGACCGCGCCGGGCGGCACCGTGCCGGGCACCCACACCCGGACCGTCAGCGTGCGGCCAGTCCAGGTGTACTCCCAGCCGATGTGCGGCATGCCGTAGATCCGCCGCCGCCACACCGAGGGCGTGAGGACGCCCATGATGGTGGTCCAGAACGCCGCTGCCGACTCCGGCGTCACCTCCGGCGGCGCGGCCACCGTCAGCCACCGCGCACCCGTGGCGTAGCGCTGGTGCCGCCAGGCGAGGACCTTGTCCCGGGCGGCGACACCGCCGATGATGAAGACCGGGACGAAGAACGCCAGCCACGGCCGGGCCGTGATCCACACCCACAAGTCGCCGAGCCGGGTCACGATCTCGGGATTCATGACGCCTCACCGATCCCCGTCACGGCGATCTTGTGCTCGGCCGCCGACCCGACGCTGCGGAACGGCATCCGCGAGCGGCCAGCGATGAGCAGACCCTCCCCGCGTGGCGCCGCCAGGAGCAGCCGGGCTTCCCCGGCGGTCAGCGAGAACGCCTCCTTCACCTTGTCGATGGCCTGGGTCGACTGGTGCATCAGCACTTGGGTCGCGGCGTTGGACACCACGGCCATCCCGAGGTCGGTGCCGAGCACGTCGGCCGCGTCCTGGGTGACGACGCACAGCCCGGCCGACCGCTTGCGCGCGGCCTTGGCCATGCGGAACAGGAACCGGGCACCCTCCCCGTCCCTCATCAGCAGCCAGGCTTCGTCGACCACGACGAGGTGCCGCCGCCGGCGTGCGCCAGACGACGGAGTGTCGATGCCCGACCAGATCGAGTCCAGGGCCAGGAGCGTGCCGACCGTGCGCAGCTCGTCGGGCAGGTGCCGCAGCGACCAGACGACCAGGTGGCCGTCCGGGGCGGTGGACGTCGGTCCGTCGAACAGGCTCGAGAAGTTGCCCGTGGTCCACGGGGCCAGCCGGGCGGCCAGCTGCTCGGCCGCCGGGTCCTCGTCGTCCGCCAGCACCTCGGCCAGGTCCCGCAGCAGCGGCGCGGGCTTGGCCCAGGTGGCCGGGTCTCCGTTGATCCCGGCCGCCGCGTACGTGGCCGTGATCGCCCGATCGAGGGCAGCGCGCTCGGTCGGTGGCGGCGGTGCGCCGAGCATGACCGCGATCAGCGTGTGCAGGTACAGCCCACGCCGGGTCAGCGTGTCGGCCCGGTTGTCGTGGGGCAGATCCAGGGGGTTGATGCGTACGCCGGGCAGGCCGAGCTGCACGACGGTCCCCCCGACGTGCTCCGCCAGGGGCGCGTACTCGTCCTCGGGATCGATGATCGAGACCCGGGTGCCCTGGTACAGGTTCCGCAGCACTTCCAGTTTGACGAAGTACGACTTGCCTGCGCCGGACTGGGCGAGGACGACGGAGTTGTGGTTGTCCTGCCGCCACCGGTCCCACAGCAGCACGCCGTTGCTGGTGGTGTTCAGCCCGTAGAGCACGCCGTCCGGCGTGGCCGCGACGCCCGGTGCCGGTGCGGCCAGATCCGCCGACGCCAGCGGGAACGCCGCCGCGAGCGAGTTGGTGTCGAGGATGCGGCGCATCCGCAGCGGGTCCACGCCGATCGGCAGCGTCGCCACCCAGCCCTGCTGGTGGCGGAACGTGGTCGGCTGCAGGTCCAGAAGGACCGACGCGGCGGCCGACTTGACGCCCGCGGTGACCGCGCGCAGCTCGTCGAGGTCGCGGGCGTGGATGGTGACGTAGATGCCGACGTCGAACAGCTTCGCCGCACCCCGGGCGACGCGCTCGGCGAGGTCGGCGGCGTCGGCTGCCGCGGCCTCGGTCATCGGGTCGCCGAGCTTGCCTTGGTCGGCGTCCAGACGGCGCGAGGACTCCAGACGGGCGCGCTGGCGCTTGAGCATCGGCGCGGCCAGCTGCGCCGCGACCGGGTCGATGTGCACGGCCACGTCCACGCGGCCCGGGTAGGACAGCAGCGGATCGAGCCAGGCCGGGCCGACCTCGGCGGGGTAGCCGGTGACGGCGAAGGTGGCGGCGTAGCCGTCGCCGACCTGCACGTGCCAGGGGGTGACCGACAAGGCGGCCGGGGAGGGCATGCCCTTCCCGGCCGCAACCTTCTTCGTTTTCCACAGGTTCATTCGTTGCTCCGCAGGGTGATGGGGGCGCCCGGAACGGCTCTCGGGCCGGGCACCGGTGGGTTGAAGGGATCGGCGGCGGTGGCCAGCGCGGCGGACACCGCCGGGCCGTCCAAGGCGGCGGCTTCGACACCGAGCCCGGTCAGGGCGCGTACGGCGGTATCGGCGACCTGCTCGCCGGTGATGACGGCCAGCACCTGACGGCGCAACGGATCGCGCTCCTCATCAAGGTCGAGAAGGAACTCGGCGTAGTCGTCGGCTGCCGCCGCCAGAGCCGGATGCGGCAGGCGGGGCGCGTGGTCGACGGTGGCCTGCGCGTGCGCGGTCAGGTCGTGGCGCTGGGCGGCCACGACGATCTGCGCGGGGCCGGTCAGGCTGTTGAGGAACCGGCCGAACCCGTCCAGCAGCGAGCCCTGCTCGCCGCCGGTCCGCAGGTGGATGTTCGTGGTGCCGCAGGCGATCAGCACCCGGGACTTGCCCTCGGAGGTGACGACTCCGCTCGCGCTGACCGCCGTGACCGGCGAGCGCAGCGGCGCCGGGACGCTCGTCTTGCCGGCCACCGCGGCGACCGAGGTCGCCCGAGCGCTGCCCGGGGTGAGCTGGCGCGGGCTGCGCGACAGCGTGATCCCGTGCTTGAGCCACACATCCAGCGGCAGGCCGTCACGCCGCCCGAGGGCGACGACGATCGCGATGGAGAACACGATCATCCCGGCGACGATCCACACGGCTGTGGGCAGCAGCGGCCCGAAGGCCCGGTGGATGCCAAACCCGCCGAGGCCGACGCCGCCGACGATGGCCAGCTGCCGGAACGTGAGCCCGAACGCGATGCGGTCCGGTGCGTTGACGTCGGCCGTGACCACGGCGCGCGGAGTGGTGTCTTCGTCGTGGGTCATCGCCCACCTCGCACCGTGCGCCCGAACGGGATCTTGCGGGTGATGGACTGGATCAGGACCGCCCGGACCAGCACGCCACCCATGCTGGGGCCGCCCTTGTGAGTCACGTACCGGCGCATCATGCTCGGGATCTTGAGCGTGACCCACAGCAGCACGGCCGTGATCATCAGGTTGATGATGTCCGAGCCGGGCAGGCCGATCAGCACCGGCAGGCTGCTGTTCGGGTCGATCAGCAGTTGCACGCCCGTGCTGAAGGCGATGGCCTGCAGCGTCGGGGTGGCCAGGCAGCCGATCCCGGTGCGCCACCACAGGTCCGCCGCGCCCTGGGTCCAGGGCGTGGCGTAGCAGGCGAGGGCGACCGGGGCGACTCCGGCCCAGATGATCAGCACGCCGATCCGGACGATCCAGCTGCCGAGCAGGGCGAACATCAGCCCGACGATCAGCAGGCCGATGATCAGGGCGACCAGGGCGGTGCCTTCGTCGCTCAGCGCGGCGGTCACGTGGGTGCGCGTGGCGTTGACCGCCTCGGTCGTCGGTGCCGCTGTGCCGACCATGGACACGGTCAGCGCGTTGGCGATCTCGATCAGCGCGGCGCTCAGCGCGACCGCGAAGTTGCTGGCGACCAGTCCGACGATGAGGCGGGGTACCAGGTCCTTGATGCTGTAACGCATCTCGACCGAGCCGCCGGCCATCGTGGCGATGCCGGCGGCGATGATGGCGAGGATGAAGCAGGCGTTGACGACGTACGCGCTCTTGGTCGCGATCGTCTGTACCTGCGGCAGGACGGTGATGTCCGGCGAGAGGAACATCGATGAGCTCAGGTAGGCGAGGAGCCCGCCGAGCAGGTCTTGCAACCGCTCGGCGAGCCAGTCGACCAGCCCATTCATCAGCCAGTTGACCATGATGGGTGTCCTGTCCTCAGCCGCCGAGGATGCCCTGCAGGACGGTCAGCACGACCGGTGCGAGCACGGCCAGGGCGTAGCCGATCAGGGCGGACTTGAAGTTGCCCTTGGCCTGCTCGACCTGGCTCGGGTCGCCTCCGGCGGCCATATAGCGCAGGCCACCCACGACGAGGAACATCGTGGCCACGGCGGCGATGATGCCCATGATCCACGTGCGGATGCCGTCGATGACCTGCGGCAGGGTTTTCGGGGCCGCCAGCGGTTGCGGCGCGGCGGCGAGGATGTCGTTGAGGTAGTGCAGAGTTGTGTGCATTGCGGCGCTCCACAGGATGTGGGGGCCGCCGCGGTGGGGACCGGGCGAAGTCCTGGAGAGGTCCGGTGGGGGCGCTCCTCCCTTGCAAGGGAAGGGATTGCGGTGTCAGTACGCCGCGCCAGCCATGCCGGACCTGTAGGGCCTCGCCCGTGGGTTGTCCCCACCGGGCGGGCATGCCGTGGATGACATGCACCGCCCAGATCCGTGCTGTCAGGGCGATCGAACCGGCCTGCGACCTGTCACGACCTGTCTGCGCCTGACGGCCGCGCCGCGTCGGCGAACCTGACACGGCTGGGCTGCCTCGCAATGCAACCGGCCTGCGGAGCGCGAAAGAGGCCGCCCCGGGCGATGCCCGGGGCGGCCTTGGTGGTGCGGCGGGATGTGGCGAGTTGCCCGTCAGGTGAGCGCGGGTTCGCGTAGCTGGGTACGGACCGGGACGGACAGTTCGCCTCGTACGACGGCCGCTGCTACGGCTCGTTCGGCGCGGCGGCGCCGCATGCGCAGCACGGAGGCGGTCACGCCCTTCTCGGCGGCCAGCGTCTCGATGAGCGCGTCGCCGAAACGGGTCGCGCTGATGAGCTCGGCGGCCTCCGAGGTGATGACGCCGGCGGCGGCGGCCCGGCCGAGCAGAAGGTCCGGGTGGCCGTACGGGCGCTTGGGCGTACGCGATCCGCTGGACAGGTCGACGGGAAGCTCCTCGGTGTCGCGGATCTTCTTGATGACCGCTTCGCCGCCTCGGTACGCCGCCCACGTCAGGCGCATCCACAGCCGGGGCCGGTCGAGGTCGGCTGTGCGCAGCGCGTGCAGGAACTCGGCCAGGATCTCCGAGTCGATGTCCTCGGCGTGGCGGGGGTAGCCGCGGCTGAACTTCGCGGCGAAGTGAGTCAGGGCGGGCAGGGCGACGCCGATCGCGCCGACGACCCACGCCGGTCCCCATTCCCGGGCCTGCAACGCGAGCTGCCGCCACGTCGCGTCGATGGTGTCGGAGTCGTAGCTCTCGAACAGCATCATCTTGCGCAGCGCATCCAACGGCATGGTCTTGTCCGGCAGGCCGGACACCGGGCGGGCGTCGAACACCAGCGGCGCGGGCTCGCAGGTCAGCAGCGCGAACGCCTGCTCGGCCTGGGCCAGAGCCCCGGAGCGGAAGGAGGTGGTGGTTGGCATGTCGTGTCCCCTCGTGGTGGAGCCGAACCGCCGGCTGCGGCGGCTCATGACTCGATTGGAGACAGGCGACCTGACACCTCAAGGCTCCGTCAGATCGGGACAGGTTCGGACAGGTCGTGCCAGGTTCGCGGCTGTCAGCCCGGTCCGCAGGATCGGTCGCTGACTGGTTCTGTCAGGTCGGGGGCGGGTTCGATCGGCCCAACACGGCCGTTCTAGGCACTGTCAGTACGCCCGCCGGTCCGGGGGCCACCGTGCCTATGACCGATAACACCAACCACCGCAGCGCCCCGGTCCCGGTCGGGGACGTCGTGCCGGGCGACGTGCCCGTGCCGATCACCGTCTGGCCGGTGCCCGCCCCGCGCACGGGCGACACCATGTCCAACGCCATGGGCGTGCGGCTCGTGCACAACCTCACCCACCCCGGCGAGCTGATCGTCGATCTGGCTGACGGGCCGCAGCTGGCCCGCGCGGTCATCGCGGCCAGCCGCCGCAGTCACCTTCAGGCCGCCCGGCAGACCGGCTGGGGGCGGGAGCCCGCGCGGCTCATCGTCACCGGCTGGCCGCTCGACGGCCTGGTCCCGGTGGAGTTCTTCATCCGCTGCCGGGACACTCTGCTGCCGGGCGGCTGCGTGGCCGTCCTGCTCAGCCACGACGTGACCGCACCGGTCGACGTCATCGTCGCCGCCAAGACGGCGGGCCTGAGCTACCTGCAGCACATCGTGGCGGCCGACCGGCCGCCCCGGCGCGGGCAGGAGACGCTGCTCGACATCCACACCGACGTGCTGATCATGACGCTCAGCGCTGCCGGGAACGGGGGTGGGCGGTGACCGAGCCGATGCCGGTCACGTCGGTGTGGCTGACCTGCCAGCAGCCCTCGCGGGACCAGCGGCGAGGCCGCTACGTCCCGGAGTCGTCCAGCCATCCGGGCAAGATGCTGCCCAACCTGGCCGCGCACGCCATTCGCGCCTACACCGCGCCGGGGGACCTGGTGTTCGACCCGATGTGCGGGTCGGGCACCACCCTGGTGGAGGCCATGCACCTGGGGCGGGAGGGCATCGGGATCGACATCGAGCCCCGCTTCACCACCTTGGCTGAGGCGAACGTCGCGCTGGCGGCGTCGCAGGGTGCCGCCGGCACCGGGCGAGTCATCACCGGCGACGCCACCAGGTTGCTCGATCTGGTCCCGGCGTCCGCGGTCGGGCGAGCGGGACTCGTGCTCACCTCGCCGCCCTACGGCAGGGGGACTCACGGCCTGGTGCGGGCAACGAGTACCGGGGTACGCAAGCGGGACCACCTCTATGGGGACCGGGAGTCGGGCAACCTCGCCTATGCGGGATGGTCCCGCTTGCTCGACGGGTTCGCCGAGATCCTGGCCGCGAGCTACCAGCTGCTGCGTCCCGGCGGGACCGTGGTCATCACCTGCCGACCGGTACGCCGCCAGCGGGACGACTTCGTGGACCTGCCCGGCGAGCTGCTGGCCGTCGCCACGTCGGTCGGCCTGGTCCCGGTGGAGCGGTGCGCGGCGCTGCTCGCCGCCGTCCGCGACGGACAGATCGTGCACCGGGCCAGCATGTTTGGCCTGATGGCGGTCCGCCGAGCCCGCGCCGAAGGCGTCCCCGTGCACCTCGTGGCGCACGAAGACGTCTGGGTGCTCCGGCACCCGTAAAAGTCCACACCGGTGTCGCAGAAGGGCAGGTCAAGCCCTGTGACCGGCGTGCATCGCGCCGGTTGACGCGATACCGCCCACCAGGAGGCGGCGGGATCGGGGCAGGTCAGTCCCGCCGCTTCCAGTGCCCGCCGACCCGTGCACCTCACCAACGGCCGTCCACGGTCGCGCCTCCCGCGACCCGAGTCCCGCCTTGGGCAGGGGTGGGGTGCACGACAGTCCCGCCCGCGCCCGACGCGGGCGGGACCCTACGCCGACATCAAGCGGGACCGCCTCGCCGCACGGCGGGACCAGTCCCGCTCGAGTACCGCTTCGAGCGGCCCGCACCGGGACTCGTCCCGCACCCCGGCCACCGCGAGTCCCGCTCAGCGTTCGCCCTTCTACCTCTTCGACCGCCGTTGCGTCCGGCGCCGCCGACTCGGTCGCGCCGGTCCACCTCACACCCTTGGAGGCAAACATGCGGAACTTCCTGACGCTGCCCGAGCGCAGCACCTACGCCAGCGCCAACGGGCTGGCGCTGCTGGCCGCCGTCCTAGTGGCCAACGGGCTCGCGGTGACCGGCGGCAACCTCGCCATCATCGCGGTCCTGGCCGTCACCGCCGGGTTCGCGCTGGCCGGATGGTCGCGGCTGCTCTACAGCCTCATCGACGCCGGGAACCGGTCGATCGGCCCGCTGGTCGGGCTGGTCACCGTGGCCGTGCTGCTGGCGGCCTGGGCCGCCGGATGGCCGCTGCTGCTCGGCGTCGCGCTGCTGCTGGTCGTGTGCTGGCTGCCGTTCATGGCCGCCGAGTCGGCCGGGCAGGCACTGCGCGTACGGGCGTACTGGTCCAACTCCGAGCGGCTGTGGCAGGCGGCGACGGTCGCGCAGATCGTCATCGACGCCATCGCCCTCGGCGCGACCGCCGTGCTCCTGGCCGGGCCCTGGGACGGCCCCGTGCCGCTCGTGCGGCTTGCGGCGACGCTGCTGATGCTCGTGCCGCTGCTGCTGTCGCGGGCCGCCGACCGGTCGGGGCCGATGCCTCGCATCCTGTTCTGGCCCACCCCCGGCGAGCGGGAAGCGCAGGTCACGCGGCCTGCTGACGAGCCGCAGCAGCAGTGACCTGACAGGCGGCGACCTGTCAGGTTCGCGGGCTGTCAGGTCGTGACAGGTCGCCGAGCCTGACAGGTCGCCCCGCCCGTGCCCGGGGCGGCCTAGCCTGGAGGTTCTCCTTATACCTATGTGCCCCTTGATCTGACGTCGCCCGCGACGGCACCGCGCCCACCGCATCCCGGTCGGCCGCCGCCGCCTGACCCAGACCAGGCATCCACACAGCCCACGCCCCTCGCAGCCGCGACCGGGGCGCGGTATCCCCATCCCTGCAGGCGGTCACCGAACGGTGGCCGCCACTTACCGTGTCCCGTGGAGGACGACATGCTCCAGCCCGCCTGGTACCTGACAGACCACGACTGGTTCGCCCGCCTGGCCGACGCACCCCGTCTGAACAGAGACGGTCAGGCCGTCCTCGGCCAGGTAGCCGCCCTGTTCGGTGACGAGTCCTACTTCAACCCGGCCAAGACCGTGGCCACCGTGCACGTGCTGCTGCTGGCCGCCGAGCACCTCGGCGACACCCTCACCTGGGCCGCCGACCAGCACGACATGGCCGACCTGACCCGGCTGACCGCCGGGCTCAACCTCGTGCAAGCGCACCTGACCCAGATTGTGCAGCGCCTCGCCGAGCACACCCACAACCGTGCCGTCCGACGCTCGGACACGGTGCCCGCCGCGGCGGCAAAGGCACTGACCGACAGCCTCAGCGCCGCCGGCAACAGCGGCGAGGTCTGCGCCGGACACCTCAAGGAGGCCCACCTCACCCTGTACAACTCGCCCCGGTAGCCCAACCGCAAGGCGCGCGTACCGGCGACGGACGCGCGCCTTCTCCATGCCAGGACGTTCCCATGGCCGCTACCGGCGACGGGCTGACCCGCGTCACCTTCAACGCCACCCGCCGCACCAGCGGCGGCATCGACGCGCTCATGGCCGCGTCCGGCGACAACAAGACCGACGCCATCAACGGCGCGCTACGGCTGGCCGCGACCCTGCTCGCCTACACCCGCCCGGACAGCACCATGCACGTCCTGGCCCCTGCCGGCGCGACCCGCATCGTGCACCTTCCCTGAACCCCACCCAACCGGAGGATCACCATGTCCAAACTCTGGTGGCGGCTGTCCGAGGTCAGCCCCCTGGCCGAACACGCCGTCCACACCCCGACCGTCAACAACCCCGCCCATCTGCTGCGAGCGCCCAGCGCCGTCGCGGCGCTGATCTGGGAGCAGGACGAGACCGGCAGCGAGACGCTGCGCTCCAACGGATCGCCCGGCTGGCACGACGAGACCGGCCAACTCCACCGCGCCCATGCCCTCACCTGGCAGCACCCCGCCTCGGGCACCAGCGGCGTCCACGACCACGCCAACCCCCACCGGAATCTGGTCCTGCTGAAGGTGCGCCGCCGCGACCGCTCGATCCACCCGGTGATCGACACGATCCGGTACGGGGTCAAGCGCAAGCACCACTGGTTCTGGATCGACACCACCAGGATGCCGTACGGGTACGGCACCGCCGATCACCGCGAGGAGATTGTCCCACCTGAGGCCACCTGGATCAGATCCGAGGTCGAAGCCCCGGCCCTGGAGCGCCTGTCCTACCCGGCGGTTATCGCCGACGGCTACGTCGGGGCGGACGGGGTCCTGCCCCGATTCACCCGAGACACCGTCACCGGGATGATCACCGACCTCGACGAGCTGAACAGCCACCCGGCCACCATGCCCGGTGAGTTCCCGACCGTGGCCTTCCACGGCGACATCGCGGTCATCTCCTGGCAGCAGCACAGCCTCTCCGACGAACGCGTCCTGGAGATCGACCGCTGCTACCCCGACGCCGAAGGGCTCTACGCCATCGGCGCCTACCAGTGGACCTGGAGCATCACCCGGCGGCGCTGACACCCGCCCGCC
>NZ_LEKG01000140.1:0-20744 GCF_001029515.1 Micromonospora sp. RV43
GTGGAAGGGGAAGTGGCGGCAACCCGGCTGGGGGTGTGCCGCCACTTCGGGCCGGACTGGGCTGCGCCGGTCAGACGCCCTTCGGGTGCCAGACCGTCTTGGTCTCCAGCAGCGTGGTCATCCGGGTGATGCCGGGATCGGCGTACCAGTCGTGGTCGGCCGGGGCCGGCCGGAGCACCCGCTTGAGGTTCTCCGCGGCCTTGATCTCCAGGTCGGCCGCCAGCTCGGCGTCGGCGACGCCGGTCAGGTCGATCGCGTTGACGTCCATGTGCGCGGCGAGCGTCGGCACGGTCTCGGTCAGCCGGCCGGTGAGGATGTTGACCACCCCGCCGGGCAGGTCGGAGGTGGCGAGCACCTCGGCCAGCGTCACCGCCGCCAGCGGCGCCGCCGGGGAGGCGGCCACCACCACCGTGTTGCCGGTGACGATGGCCGGGGCGATCACGCTCACCAGGCCGAGCAGCGCGGGCTCCTCGGGTGCCACCACCGCCACCACGCCGGTGGGCTCCGGCGCGGACAGGTTGAAGTACGGGCCGGCCACCGGATTCGCCCCGCCGTACACCTGGGCCAGCTTGTCGGACCAACCGGCGTACCAGACCCAGCGGTCGATCGCCGCGTCCACCTCGTCGGCCGGGACGCCCAGGGCGACGAACTGCTCGCGCCGGCCCTCCAGCATCTCGGCGACCCGGTAGAGGATCTGACCCCTGTTGTACGCGGTCGCCCCGGCCCAGCCCTTCACCGCGGCGCGGGCGGCGACTACCGCGTCCCGCGCGTCCTTCCGGGAGGCAAGAGACACGTTCGCGGATTGCACGAGATACGACCGTCCCGACTCGCTGCGCGGGAACTTCCCGCCGATGAAGAGCTTGTACGTCTTGCGTACCGCGACCCGCTCAGACATTGAGGTACCCCTCCAGCCCGTGCCGGCCGCCCTCGCGACCGTAGCCCGACTCCTTGTAGCCGCCGAACGGCGACGTCGGGTCGAACTTGTTGAACGTGTTGGCCCACACCACGCCCGCGCGCAGCCGGTCGGCCAGCCACAGGATCCGGGAACCCTTGTCGGTCCAGATCCCGGCCGACAGCCCGTACGGCGTGTTGTTGGCCTTCTCGACGGCCTCCGCCGGGGTGCGGAACGTCAGCACGGACAGCACCGGGCCGAAGATCTCCTCGCGGGCGATCCGATGGGCCTGGGTGACGCCGGTGAAGATGGTCGGCGCGAACCAGAAGCCGCGCTCGGGCAGCTCGCACGGCGGCGACCAGCGCTCCGCGCCCTCGGCGGACCCGGCGTCGGACAGCTCCCGGATGCGGGCCAGCTGCTCGGCCGAGTTGATCGCGCCGATGTCGGTGTTCTTGTCCAGCGGGTCACCGACCCGGAGCTGGGCCATCCGGCGCTTCAGCGACTCCAGCACCCGGTCGGCCACCGACTCCTGGACCAGCAGCCGGGAACCGGCGCAGCAGACGTGCCCCTGGTTGAAGAAGATGCCGTTGACGATGCCCTCGACGGCCTGGTCGATCGGGGCGTCGTCGAAGACGATGTTCGCGGCCTTGCCGCCCAGCTCCAGCGTGAGCTTCTTGCGGGTGCCCGCGACCGAGCGGGCGATGGCCCGGCCCACCTCGGTGGAGCCGGTGAACGCGACCTTGTCCACGCCCGGGTGCTCGACCAGCGCCCGGCCGGTGTCGCCGGCGCCGGTGACGATGTTCACCACACCGGCGGGCAGGTCGGCCTGCTGGCAGATCTCGGCGAACAGCAGCGCGGTCAGCGGGGTGGTCTCGGCCGGCTTGAGCACCACCGTGTTGCCGGCGGCCAGCGCCGGGGCGATCTTCCACGCCAGCATGAGCAGCGGGAAGTTCCACGGGATGACCTGGGCCGCCACGCCGAGCGGCTTCGGGTCGGGGCCGAAGCCCGCGTGGGGGAGCTTGTCCGCCCAGCCCGCGTAGTAGAAGAAGTGCGCGGCGACGAGCGGTAGGTCGACGTCGCGGGACTCCTTGATCGGCTTGCCGTTGTCCAGCGACTCCAGCACCGCCAGCTCACGCGAGCGCTCCTGAATGAGCCGAGCGATCCGGAACAGGTACTTGGCCCGGTCGCGGCCCGGCATCGGACCCCAGACCTTCTCGTACGCGCTCCGCGCGGCGCGGACCGCGCGGTCCACGTCGTCGGCGCCCGCCTCGGCGATCTCGGCCAGCACCTCCTCGGAGGCCGGGTTCACCGACTTGAAGCTGCCGCCGGAGGCCGGGTCGACGAACGCGCCGTCGACGAAGAGCCCGTACGAGGGCTTGATGTCCACCACCGAGCGGGACTCGGGGGCGGGTGCGTATTCGAACATCGCGTTCAGTCCAGGGTGAAGTAGTCGGGGCCGGCGTAGACGCCGGTCGTCAGCTTGGTGCGCTGCATGAGCAGGTCGTTGAGCAGGCTCGACGCGCCGAACCGGAACCAGTCCGGGCTCAGCCAGTCGGCGCCGACTGTCTCGTTGACCATGACCAGGTACTTGATCGCGTCCTTGGTGGTCTTGATGCCGCCGGCCGGCTTGACGCCGACCTGGCGCCCGGTGGCGGCGCGGAAGTCGCGGACCGCCTCCAGCATCACCAGCGTCACCGGCAGGGTGGCCGCGACCGGAACCTTGCCGGTGGAGGTCTTGATGAAGTCGCCGCCCGCGAGCATGGCGAGCCATGACGCCCGGCGCACGTTGTCGTACGTGGCCAGCTCGCCGGTCTCCAGGATGACCTTGAGGTGCGCGTCCCCGCATGCCTCCTTGGTGGCCACGATCTCGTCGTAGACCTCGGAGTAGCGCCCGGCCAGGAACGCGCCCCGGTTGATCACCATGTCGATCTCGTCCGCGCCCGCCTCGACCGCCGCCCGCACATCGGCGAGCTTGATCTCCAGCGGGGCCTGGCCGGACGGGAACGCGGTCGCCACGCTGGCCAGGTGCACGCCGCTGCCGCGCAGCACCTCGGCCACGTACGGGACCATCGACGGGTAGACGCAGACGGCGCCGACGTGCGGGCAGCTCGGGTCGGCCGGGTCGGGGCGCAGCGCCTTCGCGGCCAGCGCCCGCACCTTGCCCGGGGTGTCCGCCCCTTCGAGGGTGGTCAGGTCGACCATCCGGATCGCCAGGTCGATCGCCTCGGCCTTGGCTGTGGTCTTGATGGAGCGGGTGCCGAGTTGCGCCGCCCGCTGCTCCGCGCCGACCTGGTCCACGCCGGGCAGGCCGTGCAGGAAGGTCCGCAGAGCGGTCTCGGATCGTCCCAGCTCGGTGAGGTCCGACCGGGCCGACGTCGTTGTCGCCGTCATGCCCCGAATAGTACGCACCCGCGAGTCGAGTGATCTTGCTCACGGACGACCGGTCGTGAGCGTCATACGTGAGCGGTGTCGCTGGTCGTACCGCACCCGCCCTGCGCCGGACCGCCAAACGGTAGGTTGAGCGATCGTGGACGTACACGTCATTGACCATCCGCTCGCCCAGACGCGGCTGACCGCCATGCGGGACGCCCGGACCGACTCGTCGTCGTTCCGGGCGGCGCTGCGCGAACTCACCACCATGCTGGTGTACGAGGCCGCGCGCTCCTTCCCGGTCGAGAAGTACTCGATCCAGACCCCGGTCACCGCCACCGAGGGCAGCCGGCTGGCGAACCCGCCGCTGCTGGTGCCGGTGCTGCGGGCCGGTCTCGGCATGGCCGACGCCGCGCTCGGCCTGCTGCCCGAGTCGTCGATGGGCTTCGTCGGCCTGGCCCGCGACGAGGAGACGTACGAGCCCCGCGCGTACATGGAGTCGCTGCCGCGCGACCTCAGCGGCCTGCCGGTGCTGGTGCTCGACCCGATGCTCGCCACCGGCGGCTCGCTGGAGCACTGCTGCCGGCTGCTCGCCGACCGGGGCTGCACCGACATCACAGTGCTGTGCGTGCTGGCCGCCCCGGTCGGCATCGAGCGGCTGGAGCGCTCCGGCCTGCCGCTGCGCCTGGTCACCGCCTCGATCGACGAGGGGCTGAACGACTCGAAGTTCATCGTCCCCGGCCTGGGTGACGCCGGCGACCGCCAGTTCGGCGGCATGCCCCGCTTCTGACCAGGCCGTCCGGGTTCCGGATCCGGCACCGGCGACGCCGGGGTTCCGGCGTCGCCGCGCCGCCGGCAATCCGGCAATCCGGCGATTCGGTGGAGAGGGCCCTTTCCCGCGGGGAAGGGCCCTCTCGCCGTGAATCGGGCGGCCCCGGCGAGTCGATGCGCGGGGGTGCGGGGAGGCGCTAGCGTTCCGGGCCATGACTGGTGTTGCGCTCGCCGAGGAGCTGCTGCTCCTCGCGTATGACGACGAAACCGGCAAGGCCACCATGCCACGGATCAGCCTGGACCTGGGCATGGCCGCCGCGGTGCTGGTCGAGCTGGCCCTGGCCGGACGGGTCGCGTACGCGGACGGGAACCTGGCGGTGGTCGACCCGGCCCCGACCGGCGAGCCGATCGCGGACGCCGTACTCGCCAAGATCGCCGCGGATACCCCGCACACGCCGTCGTCGTGGGTGCAGCGACTGCGGCACGGGCTGCGCGATCGGATCCTCTCCGACCTCTGCGGCCGGGGCGTGGTCCGCGACGTCGACGAGACCGAGCTGGGCTTCATCCACGTGCACCGCTACCCGGTGGCCGACGCCTCGGTCGAGGCGGACATCCGGCAGCGGCTGGCCGACGCGCTGACCAGCGGGCAGCTCCCGGACGAGCGGACCGCCGCGCTGGCCACGCTGGTCGCGGTGCTGCGGATGGAACCCGCGCTGGGGCTGACCGGCCCGGCCGCCGAGGACGCCGGCCGGCGCCTGGAGGAGATCGCGGCCGGCGCCGGGTTCTCCGGCACGGTGAGCCTGGACGACAGCGTCGTACGCCCGTCGATCAGCCTGGTCATCGCCGCGCTGGGCCAGGCCGTCGACGCCGCCCTGGGCAAGCGGTAAGGAAGGGCCCCCTCTTAACGCCTCCGGTAGAGGAAGGGCCCCTTGTTAACGCCAGGCGTTAACAAGGGGCCCTTCCTTGCACCAGGGGTCAGAGGCCCAGGGCGGCGGCGATCTCGTTGCGCAGCTCGGTGACGGCGGCCCGCGCGCGCTGCCGGGCCGCGGGCACGTCGCCGCCGGTCACCGGCTCCACCACCTCCAGGTACGCCTTGAGCTTCGGCTCGGTGCCCGACGGCCGGATCACCACCCGGGCCGCGCCGGTGCGCAGGATCACCACGTCCGCGTCGGGGAGCAGGTCGGACGCCTCGGTCACCGGCTGCCCGAGCAGCGTGGTCGGGGTGGCCGCCCGGATCCGGGCCATCGAGTCCGCGATCACCCGCAGGTCCTCCACCCGGACCGAGAGCTGCTCGGTGTGGTGCACACCGAACTCGGCTGCGAGCTCGTCCAGCCGGTCGAGGAGCGTACGGCCCTCGGCCTTGAGACCGGCGGCCAGCTCGGCGACCGTCAGCGCGGCGGTGATGCCGTCCTTGTCCCGGACGTGACCCGGCGCGACGCAGTAGCCCAGCGCCTCCTCGTAGCCGTACACCAGCGGCTCCCGGCCCCCGCCGGCCCGCACGATCCACTTGAACCCGGTGAGCGTCTCGTCGTAGGGCAGGCCCCGGGCGGCCGCCATGGCCCGCAGCAGCGCCGACGACACGATCGTGGTGGCGTACAGGCCGGTCACGCCGCGCCGCATCAGGTGGTCGGCGAGCAGCGCGCCCACCTCGTCGCCGCGCAGCATCCGCCAGGACCCGGCGTCGCGTACGGCCACCGCGCAGCGGTCCGCGTCCGGGTCGTTGGCGACGGCGAGGTCGGCGCCGGTGCGGTCGGCGAGCGCGACGAGCAGGTCCACCGCGCCCGGCTCCTCCGGGTTGGGGAAGCTCACGGTCGGGAACGCCGGGTCCGGCTCGGCCTGCTCGGGCACCACGCCTGGAACGCCGAAACCGGCGCGCGCGAACGCGGCGGTCAGCACCACGCCACCAACCCCGTGCAGCGGCGTGTACGCCACCTTCAGGTCCCGCGGTCCGGCCGGGTCCACCACCGCGGCGGCCTGCTCCACGTACGCGGTCACCATGTCGTCGCCGAGCACCTGACCGGCCGGGCCGAGCGGCACCGCCGCGAGCGGGCCGACCGCCCGGATGGCCGCCTCGATGCCGGCGTCTGCGGGCGGCACGATCTGCGCGCCGGCGCCGAGCTCACCGCCGAGCTGCGCGCCCAGGTAGACCTTGTAGCCGTTGTCCTGCGGCGGGTTGTGGCTGGCCGTGACCATCACCCCGGCGACCGCGCCGAGCTGCCGGACCGCGAACGCCAGCACGGGCGTGGGCAGCGGCCGGGGCAGCAGCAGCGCCGGGCGACCCGCACCGGTGGCCACCTGTGCGGTGCGCTCGGCGAAGGCACGGGAGCCGCGCCGGGCGTCGTACCCGATCACCAGCGGGCCCTCGCCGCCCTGGGCGGCGAGCCAGCCGACGAGCCCGGCGGCGGCCTGGGTGACCACGGCGAGGTTCATGCCGTTCGGCCCGGCCCGCAGCGGGCCGCGCAGCCCGGCGGTGCCGAACGTCAGCGAGCCGGCGAACCGGTCGGCCAGGTCGGCCGCCGTGCCGGGCAGCCCGTCGAGGACCGTGCGCAGCTCGACGCGGTCGTCCGGGTCCGGGTCGTCGGCGAGCCAGCGCTCGGCGCGTACGCGAAGGTCGTCAAGGTCAGTGGTTTCCGCCGCCATTGCCTCATGAAAGCACGGCGACGGATCACCACTGGCCGTCGGCCTCGACTCAGTTGGCCGCCGTGAGCTGGAACGAGCCGGCCATCGCGTCGAAGATCGGCTTGCTCTCGGCGAACCGCGCGTCGGTCGAGGAGAGGTAGAACGAGTAGACCTTGCCGTCCTTGACCACGCCCCGCCAGATGCCGTGGCGCATGGACTCACCCTCGCCGCAGGTGTATTCGAGCTGGCCGGCGGTCTGCCCGGCCAGCGGCTGCTCGGAGACCGACACCTCGGTGTAGGGGGCGGGGCAGGTCTTGCTCTTGGTGCTGTTCTTCTTCAGGTTCCGCGAGGCGAACTCGGCCCAGCTGATCGAGGTGCCGCCCCACGCCTCGGCGATGACCCGCACCTTGCGGCCCTCGTCCTCCGGGTCGACGTAGTCGACGTAGAGGCCGCCGGTCTGCCGCTGCCAGCCCTTCGGCACCTGGATGGTCACGCCCTTGACGGTCTGCTCCTGCATCTCCACCGGCGAGGCGGCGGCCGAGTTCGACGGCAGCGCGCCCACGATCGGCGGGGGAGCGTCGTCGCCGCCGCTGGTCAGCGCGATCACGCTCACCAGCAGCACCACGGCGAGACCACCGGCGGCGGCGAGCTGGATCTTGCGCGGCCACGCCTTCACGCGCCCGAGCAGGCCCTTGGCGCCGCCGACCGCGCCGCCACCACCGGCGGCCGGTGGCGAGGTGGCCGCTGTGGTCCAGGGCTGGCCGGTGCCGGGCACCGACCACTGGTTGCCGCCGTACACCGGCTGGGTGGCGTCGACGGTGCGGCCGTAGGCGGTCGGCACCGCCTGGGTCGCGTCCGCTCCGGCGCCCTGGCCGAGCCGCACCGTGGCGTCCGGCGAGATGCGCTGGGTGGCCTCCGGCGTGCCCGGCCCGGACATCGCGCCGGTCGGGGTGTGCAGCGGGCCGGCCAGCGCGTCGGCGCTGGTCTCGTCGAGCGCTGCGGCACCCGCCGAGGGCTTCTCGCCGGCGGGCCGCTCCCCGCGGCGCAGCGCGGCGAGCCGGTCGGTGAGCGACTCGTCCGGGCCGATCATCGCCCGGCCGCCGATCTGCCCGCTCGGCTTCGGCTCCGCCGCGATCGCCGGCGGCGTGGTCGGGCGCGGCACCGGCACCACCGCGTACGGGTCGGTGACCGAGTTGACGGCTGTGGCGGTGCTGGTCAGCGGCCCGGCGAGCAGCTCGCGCAGGTTGGCGCGGGCCCGGTGCACGTCCATCCGGCGGGCCGGGTCCTTCTCCAGCAGCCCCATCAGCACGCCGGTCAGCGGGCCGCTGCGCTGCGGCGTGGCGGGCGGGTCCTCGACCACGGCGTGCATGGTCTCGATCGGGTCGCCCTTGTCGAACGGGGGCCGGCCCTCGACCGCTGTGTAGAGCGTCACGCCGAGCGAGAACAGGTCGCTCGGCGGCCCGAACTCCTGGCCCATGGCCCGCTCGGGCGAGATGAAGTGCGGCGAGCCGAGCACCATGCCGGGCGTGGTGAGCTGCACGTCGGTGGGCATCCGGGCGACGCCGAAGTCGGTGAGCACGCAGCGGCCGTCGGTGCAGATCAGCACGTTGGCCGGCTTCACGTCGCGGTGCAGCACGCCGATCGCGTGCGCCACCTCCAGCGCGCCGAGCAGCGCGATCCCGATCTTGGCGACGGCGCGCGGAGCGACCGGCCCGTCCTCGATCACCATGTCGGCCAGGCTGCGGGCGTCCAGCAGCTCCATCACGATCCACGGGCGGCCACCCTCGGTGACCACGTCGTAGACCTGCACCACTGCCGGGTGCTGGATCGCGGCGGCGGCACGGGCCTCCCGCAGCGTCCGTTCGTAGAGCGCGTCGCGGTCGCTCGGGGCGAGCCCCGGCGGGAGGACGACCTCCTTGACCGCCACATCACGGCGCAGCAACGTGTCTGTGGCCCGCCAGACCGTGCCCATGCCTCCGTTGCCCACCGGGGAGCGCAGCGAGTAGCGACCACCGATGGTGGTGCCGGGCGCCGCGCGTCCAGTGGGGGGACTGGCCGGTCCGCCGCTCCACGTCGGAATCTGAGTCACAGAAAAGCCACCGGGGGATATCGAGGGGGCTGGGACACAACCCCTCTATCTTGCTGGTTCCGACGCCCGATGCGAAACCCGACGCGGCGGGCGTTTACCTACTCGACGGTATGTGGTCGGTCGCTCACCTCCGGTGGGTCGCCGCCGCGAGGTGTGCGGTATCCCTCACCCACCAGGCGGTCTGCGCGTCCTACCATCCGGTAATGAGCGATGCGCGGTCAAGCGAGTCGGGTTTCCCGATCCAGGGCGTCTACACGGCGGCAGACCTTCCGGCGGACCTGGACGCCCGGCTGGGCGAGCCGGGCGAGTTCCCGTACACCCGCGGGGTCTACCCGACGATGTACACGTCCCGGCCCTGGACCATGCGACAGTACGCCGGGTTCGGCACCGCGACCGAGAGCAACGCGCGCTACCACCAGCTGCTTCGCGCCGGCACCATGGGCCTGTCCGTCGCGTTCGACCTGCCCACCCAGATGGGGTACGACTCGGACGACCCGATCGCGCACGGCGAGGTGGGCAAGGTCGGCGTCGCCATCGACTCCATCGAGGACATGCGCACGCTGTTCGGCGGCATCCCGCTGGACAAGGTCTCCACCTCGATGACCATCAACGCGCCCGGCTCGGTGCTGCTGCTGCTCTACCAGCTCGTGGCCGAGGAGAACGGCGTGCCCGGCGCGTCGCTCAACGGCACGATCCAGAACGACATCCTCAAGGAGTACATCGCCCGGGGGACGTACATCTTCCCGCCGAAGCCCTCGCTACGGCTGGTCGCCGACACCTTCGCCTACTGCCGGGCCGAGGTGCCGAAGTGGAACACCATCTCCATCTCCGGCTACCACATGGCCGAGGCCGGCGCGTCGCCCGCGCAGGAGGTCGCGTTCACGCTCGCCAACGGCGTGGAGTACGTCCGCGCGGCGCTCGCCGCCGGGCTGGCCGTCGACGACTTCGCGCCCCGGCTGTCGTTCTTCTTCGTGGCACGCACCACGCTGCTGGAGGAGGTCGCGAAGTTCCGCGCGGCCCGGCGCATCTGGGCCCGGCTGATGCGCGACGAGTTCGGCGCGAAGAACCCGAAGTCGATGATGCTGCGGTTCCACACCCAGACCGCCGGCGTGCAGCTCACCGCCCAGCAGCCGGAGGTGAACCTGGTCCGGGTGGCGGTGCAGGGCCTCGGCGCGGTGCTCGGCGGCACCCAGTCGCTGCACACCAACAGCTTCGACGAGGCCATCGCGCTGCCCACCGAGAAGGCGGCCCGGCTGGCGCTGCGGACCCAGCAGGTGCTGGCGTACGAGACGGACCTGACCGCCACCGTCGACCCGTTCGCCGGGTCGTACGTGGTGGAGGCGATGACCGCCGAGGTGGAGGCGGCCGCCACCGAGCTGATGGACCGGGTCTTCGACCACGGTTCGGCGGTGGACGCGATCGAGGCCGGGTTCCAGAAGCGGGAGATCGAGCAGTCCGCGTACCGGATCGCCCAGGAGATCGACTCGGGTGAGCGGGTGGTGGTCGGGCTCAACCGGTTCCGGATCGACGAGGAGGAGCCGTACGAGCCGCTGCGGGTCGACCCGTCGATCGAGGCGGCGCAGGGGGAGCGGCTGGCCCGGCTGCGCGCGGAGCGGGACTCCGGCGCGGTCGAGCGGGCCCTGGCGGAGCTGCGCGCCGCCGCCGAGGGGGACACCAACGTGCTCTACCCGATGAAGGAGGCGCTGCGCGCCCGCGCCACGGTCGGCGAGGTCTGCGGGACGCTGCGCGAGGTGTGGGGGATCTACCGGCCCAGCGACCGGTTCTGAAACTGTCCGGAGGCGGCCCCGTCGTACACCCTCGGTGTGCGGCGCGGGCCGCCTTCGCGTGTGCGATTCGGCGATTCGGGTAACCGGATCGGGTGAACGGGACGGACAGCGTGTGCGGTCGGCGGTCGGACGCTCGTGTCACCGTCGGGAGTCTTCCGGCAGCCGACAGTTGTCGTGCAATTGTCGGAGCGGCAGTTAATTGCCGCGACTAATGCGACAATTCGGAACGACGGGTCGTTATTTGTGACCGATGAAACGGTTACGCGTTGTAGGAGGTGGGAGGCGGATGACGGCGTTCGACCGCGATCTACCTGCTGTCCCGCAGATATTCGAGCCCTCTCACCAGGGCATTCGTGACGCTGCGCGGTCCGACCGCTACGCGAAAGATGTTGCGCAGCGTCACCGCCGGAGGTCTAGGCTGTCTGCTGTCCGACCCGAAGATCCATCCACTTCTAGTGATCGAGAATTCGACGTGACGAGTGCGTTGACGCTGCCTTCCGGCGGCCTGCTGTCGTCGTCCCGGCCCGAGGCGCCGACCGGTTACCAGCCCCTGCCCTTCGAGCTCGACCATCTGCTCGCGCTGCGCGTACCCGGCCTCATCGAAACGCGCCGTCACATCCACTCCCACCCGGAGTTGTCCGGCGAGGAGTTCGAGACGGCCGCGCTGGTGCACCGTGAGCTGTCCCTCGCCGGTCTCAAGCCGCGCCTGCTGCCGAAGGGCAACGGCGTCATCTGCGACATCGACGGACGCCCGGACGGCCCGGTCATCGCGCTCCGCGCCGACATCGACGCGCTGCCGCTGAGCGACCCGAAGGACGTGCCGTACCGCTCGACCGTGGAGGGCGTCTGCCACGCCTGCGGCCACGACGTGCACACGTCGGTGATGCTCGGCGTCGGCATGCTGCTGGCCCAGCTCGCCGACACGGGCCGCCTCGACGGCCGGGTCCGGCTGATCTTCCAGCCGGCCGAGGAGATCCTGCCCTGCGGCTCGCTGGAGGTCATCGAGGCCGGTGGCCTGGACGACGTGGTGCAGATCTTCGCGCTGCACTGCGACCCGAACCTGCCGGTGGGCAAGGTCGGCCTGCGGGTCGGGCCGATCACCGCCGCCGCCGACAACGTCACCGTCCGGCTCACCGGGCCCGGCGGGCACACCGCCCGCCCGCACCTGACCGTCGACCTGGTGGACGCGCTCGGCCGGCTGGTCACCGAGGTGCCGACGCTGATCAGCCGCCGGGTGCCGGCCAACAGCGGGCTGCTGCTGGTGTTCGGCCACGCCTCGGCCGGCACCCGTTACAACGTCATCCCGTCCGAGGCGTGCGCGGCCGGCACCCTGCGGGTGATGGACCGCGACACCTGGGACCAGGCGCCCGAGATCGTGGCTCAGGTGGTGCGGGACGTGCTCGCCCCCACCGGCGCCACTGTCGACCTGGAATACCTGCGTGGCCGGCCCCCGGTGACCAACGACGCCGGTGCCATCGGTGTGCTCACCGCGGCCACCGCCGCGGCGCTCGGCCCCGACGGCATCGCCGAGACGCCGCAGAGCATGGGCGGCGAGGACTTCTCCTGGTACCTGGAGCACGTGCCCGGCGCGCTCGCCCGCCTCGGCGTCGGCCGCAGCGGGCCCAACGTGGACCTGCACCGGGCCTCGTTCGACGTGGACGAGCGGGCCATCGAGGCGGGCGTACGCCTCATGGTCCAGACCGCGCTGCGGGCACTGGCGGCGGCGCGCTGACCGGACCGCCGGGCGGTCCCGGCGGTACCGGCGCCGCCGGGTTCGGGCCGGGCGGCGGCGTCCGCCGGGCCCGCACCCGGCGCCGCCACAGGAGCAGCAACCACAGCGGTACGCCGATCACGACCGCGAAGGGCAGCACCGCGCCGAGCACTGTGAGCAGGACCCGGGCCGAGGCCAGGAACGCCGTCCAGCCGCCGCCCAGCCCGGTCAGGAAGCCCAGGTCGGCCTCCTCCTCGGCGGTGCTGGCGTCCTGACCGAGGAACGTCACGGTGATGGTGGAGAGCGAGGTCAGGTCCGCCAGCCGGCGCTTGCGGGCCTCCAGCGAGGCCAGGTCCGCCTGCCGGGTGCCCACCTCGTTCTCCAGCCGCACCAACTCGTCCACCGAGGTGGCCCGGGCGAGCAGCTTCCGGGCGCTCTCCACCCGCGCCCGCTGGGTGGCGATCCGGGCGTCCAGGTCCACCACCTGCTCGGTGACGTCCTCGGTGCGGATCTCCCGGCGCTCCTGCCGGCCGAGGCCGGCGAGCCGGTCGATCACCGCGCTGAACCGGTCCGCCGGCACGCGCAGTGTCAGCGCGGCCCGCGCCTCGGCGGCCCGGCTCGACCGCCGGTCCGCGCCGACGAACCCGCCGGCCGCTGTCACAGCTGTGGTCGCCTCCCGCGCGGCGGCCTCCACATCGTCCACCCGGACCTGCATGGTCCCGGTGTAGATGATGGACCGCTGGTCGACCCGCAGGTCCGCGCCGCCGGTGCCGCCGGGGGCGGCCTGGTCGCGGTCCGCGCCACCGCCGTCAGCGCCGCCCTCGGCGGCCTGCTCGCGTCCCGCGCCTCCGTCGGCGGCCGGCGCGGCCGAGTCGCTGCCACTGTCACCGCCCGCCCCGCACGCGCCCACACCCAGCGCCGCTATCAGACCCACAGCCACCAGGGCCACGCCCCGGAGTCGTCGTCCACCCATACCCCGTACTCCGATCGTCGACGGCCCCGCCCACCGGGACCGATACCTCGGACGTGACGCGTGGTCGCGCCGGTTCCGGCAGACTGCGCTGAGGACATCACGATTCGATAATCGAGGAGTCACGATGCAGGTCACCAAGTACGCCCACTCCTGTCTCCGGCTGGAGCACGACGGTGCGGTGCTCGTCGTCGACCCGGGTGTCTTCAGCGATCCGGCGGCGCTGGACGGGGCGGACGCGGTGCTGATCACCCACGAACACCCGGACCATGTGGACGTCGCCGCGCTGACCCGGGCGCTGGAGCGGCGGCCGGTGCCGGTGCACGGTCCCGCCTCGCTCGCCGGGGTGCTCGGCGACGCCGCCGAGGCGCTGGTGACGGTCGAGCCCGGACAGTCGCTCACAGTCGCCGGGACGCCGGTGCGGACGTACGGCGGGCAGCACGCGGTCATCCACCCGGACATCCCGGTGATCCAGAACATCGGCTACCTCTTCGCCGACGTGGTGTACCACCCGGGCGACGCGTTGTTCGTGCCCGACGACGTGCAGGTCGACACGCTGTTCGCCCCGATCCACGCGCCCTGGTCGAAGTTCTCCGAGGTGCTCGACTTCATCCGCGCGGTCGCGCCGCGCCGGGCGTACGCACTGCACGACGGGCTGCTCAACGACAACGGCTTCGGTGTGCTGGACCGGCAGTACACGGCGATGTCCAACACCGACTACCGCCGTCTGGAGCCGGGCACCCGGATCGACGCCTGAGCATGGCCGAGGTGCCCGCGGAGGTGGTCCGGCAGCTCTACGCCACGCCGCCGGACCGGTTCGTGGCGGCCCGGGACGCCGCCGTCGCGCAGGCGCGGCAGTCCGGCGACCCGCGTACCGCCCGGGAGATCGGCAAGCTTCGCCGGCCCACAGTGGCGGCGTGGCTGGTCAACCTGCTGGCGATCCGCCGTCCCGAGCTGGTCGCCGACCTCACCCAGCTCGCCGAGTCGCTGCGCGCCGCGCAACGCGACCTGCGCGGCGGCACGCTGCGGGAACTCTCCGCGCAGCGGCGCGCCGTCGTGGGCGCGCTGGTGGCGGAGGTACGCCGGCTGGCCGCCGCCGAACCCGCCGCGCCCCCGGCCGGGAAGCTGCCGCTGGGTGAGGTGGAGGCGACACTCAACGCCGCGTTGTCGGACACCGAGGTGGCCGAGCAGGTACGCGCCGGACGCCTGCTGCGGGCCAGCCACTACGCCGGGTTCGGCGAGGTGCCCCGCCCCCAGCTCCGGCTCGTGACAGGGGGCGAGGAGGCGCCGGTCGTACCGGATCGGGCGGTCGAGCGGGCCGACGCGCGCCGGGCCCGCGACGAGCGGGCGGCGCGGGCCGAACGGGCCGGGCGGCGGCGGACCGCGACCCGGGAGCTGACCCGGGCCCGCGCGGACCTGGACCGGGCCGAGAAGGAGCTGGCGACGGCCGACGCGGCCGAGCGGGACGGCGCCGCGACGCTGGACCGGATCGAGACCGAGCTGGCCGAGCTGGAGCGTCGACGGGCCGTCGCCGAGCAGGAGCTGAGCCGGGCCCGGCTGGCCCGCCGGGGCGCGGAACGGGTGGTCACAGCGGCCCGGCGCCGCGCCGGTGAGGTGGAGGCCGTGTTGGAGGCGCTCGACGCCGAAGAGGGGGATGCCGACACCGGTGACCACGCGGCAGACTGAGCGTGATGAATGGCTTCGGTGGAGTGACGGTGACGGGCGGCCGATGACTCCGGAACAGCTCGCCGCCGCCTGCAAACCGCTGGTGCTCGAACTCGGGGAGGCGTTCGCCCGCTGCCCGTCCACGCTGCGCCGGGCGCGGCTGCTGGGCATCTCCGGATGGGCCTTCTACATCACCGGGCGGGCCGGTGCGCTCGGCGACGTCCGCGCCGAGACGGTGGCCGCGGCGCTCGGCTTCATCGCGCCGGAGGCGGTCACGGACGGCTGGGACGCCGCCGCGCGGACCGTCCCGCCGCTGGAGGTGGCCGCCGCCAACCTGGCCGAGTGCTGCCGGTGGGGCACCGCCCGGCTGGGCGACGGCGCCGAGTCGTCGCGGCTCGCCGCGCTGCTGGGCCGGGCGGTCGACGCGGCGGACGGCAGCGGCATGCCACTGTTCGCCGCCTGGCGGGCCATGCCCGTGCCCGATCCGTCCCCGGGTGCGCGGGCGGCTGTCGGCATGCTGCTGCTGCGCGAGCACTTCGCCGGGGCGTACCTGCTGGCGGTGCGCGCGGCCGGGCTGACGCCGCTGGAGGCGGTGCTGGCCGGGCCGGAGGGCGAGGCGGGCGCTGCGGCGTGCGGCTGGGCGCCCCCGTACCCGCCGGTCGGGCCGCTGGTGCGGCGCCGGCTGTGGGCCGAGGCGGTGACCGACCGGCTGGCGTCGGCGGCGTTCCGCGCGCTGGACGCGGCCGAGGGCGCTGAGCTGCTGGGTCTGCTCGGCGCCGCGCGGCTACGCGCCCGCGGCGGATAAATGGGAGGCGATCCGGCCGGTCCGGCTGCCAGGATCTGGCCCGTGACGCTCCCCGCCGGCTGGTCGGCCCGCCGCCCGACCCTCGACGACGTGCCCGCGATCCTCGCGGTGGTGCACGCCTCCGACACCTTCGCCGTGGGCTACCCGGACTTCGACGACGAGGACGTGCGGTCCGCGCTGACCGCGCCGTTCGTCGACCCGGACCGGGACTCCTGGCTGGTCACCGACCCGGACGGTACGGCGGTGGCCTGGTCGATCCTGGCCAACCCGAGCGGCGTGGGCCGGGAGTGGGTGGACGTCCTCGTCGACCCCGACCGCGGCGCCGACCTGCGCGCGCCGCTGCTTGCCCGGCTGCTGGAACGCGTCGCCGAGCGGGCCGCCGAGCGCGGCCTGCCCGCGCTGACCGCGCGCACCGGGGTGTACGCGCCGGAGACCCGCTGGGCCGGTGAGCTGACCGAGGCCGGGTTCACCCGGATCAAGCGCTACATCCGGATGAGTCGCTCGTTCGCCGACCTGCCCGCCGAGCCGGCGCCCCCGCCCGGGGTGACGGTGCGGCCGCTGCGCGCCGACGACGAGAGCGACCTGCGGCTGTTCCACCGGATCTACGACACCGCGTTCCGGGACACCCCGGACCACGACCCGCTCGACTTCGAGCAGTGGCGGGAGCTGCTGCCGTCGTACGGCAAGGTCTGGGACGAGTGGTTCCTGGCCGAGGTCGACGGCGAGCCGGCCGGTGCGCTCCAGTCCTCCGACCAGGCGCTCGACCAGGACCTCGGGTGGGTGCGGACGCTGTCGGTGCTGCCCGCGTACCGGCGTCGCGGGGTGGGTGCGGCGCTGCTGCGCCGGGCCTTCGCGGTCTACGCGGCGAAGGGCCGCGCCGGGGCCGGGCTGGGCGTCGACCTGGCCAACCCGACCGCGCCGGTCACGCTCTACCGCTCCGTCGGGCTGGTGGAGGAGCGCTGGACCGACATGTACGAGCGGAGTGTGCCCGCCTCGCGGGTGTGACCCGGCACCCGCGTACCGGGGTCGCCGAGCGCCCGTAGGGCCGCGCGGCGCAGACTGTCGGTGTGGGAGACGCGCTACGCGGACGCGGTGCCGGTGGGGCGGGACCGCAGCTCGGTGACGTAGTCGTCCGGCGCGCCCGCCTTCTCCGCGGCGTTCGCGATCTCCGAGAGGTACCACGCCGTGGGCAGCCCGCCCTCGTACCCGTCGAACACGTAGACCCACGCGGTCACGTCGCCGTCGAGCGTCGAGACGCGGACGGTCAGCCTGCGGTACGTCTCGGCCGTCACGCCCTCGATCTCGTCGAGCTGCGCGGCGTCGTACGGGTGGATGTCGTAGAGCGCCACGAACACCCGGTCACCGGGGGACTCGACCACGGTGCTGACCGAGCCCTCCCACCCGATGACGTCCTCGCCGGCGAAGGTGAGCCGCCACCCCTCAAGCCAGCCGGTGCCCACCATCGGCGAATGCGGGCAGTAGGCGCGCATGCGGGCGGGGTCCAGGTTCGAGCCGTAAGCAGCGTAGAGACGCACGGCGACGACGATAGCCCGGCCGACGGGTGGGGGAGAATACGACAGTGCGTGTCGGACGGGACGGGGAGAAGAAAGTCACTGTGAGCTTCGACGAAGGGATGGCTCTGTGAGCCAGATCGTGATCATCGGCGGCGGGCCGGCCGGGTACGAGGCGGCTCTGGTCGCCGCACAGCTGGACGCCGATGTCACAGTGGTCGAGGCGGAGGGCGCCGGCGGCGCCTGCGTGCTCTCCGACTGCGTGCCCTCCAAGACGTTCATCGCCAGCTCCGAGGTGGTCACCGGCTACCGGGACACCGAGGAGTTCGGCGTGCACTCCGACGGCCTGGAGGCGGTCACCGTCGACGCGCGGGCGGTGCACGAGCGGGTCAAGCGGCTCGCGCTGGCCCAGTCCGCCGACATCCACACCAAGCTCGTCAAGGCCGGCGTCGAGTTCGTCGCCGGCACCGCCCGGCTCGGCGAGGACACGCTCGGCCACACCCACCGGGTGATCGTCACCCCGGCCGACGGCGGCGCCGAATACTCCATCGCCGCGTCGACGGTGCTCGTCGCGACCGGCGCGACCCCCCGCCAGCTGCCCACCGCCGTACCGGACGGCGAGCGCATCCTGACCTGGCGCCAGGTGTACGACCTGCCCGAGCTGCCCGAGCACCTGATCGTGGTCGGCTCCGGCGTGACCGGTGCCGAGTTCGCCAGCGCGTACCTCGCCATGGGCGTCAAGGTCACGCTCGTGTCCAGCCGGGACCGGGTCATGCCGCACGAGGACGCCGACGCCGCGTCGGCGATCGAGCGGGTGTTCCGCAACCGGGGCATGAGCATCCTGAACAACTCCCGCGCCGAGGCGGTCCGCCGTGTCGGCGACGGGGTGGAGGTGGTGCTCTCCGACGGCCGCCAGGTCACCGGATCGCACGCGCTGATCGCTGTCGGTTCGATCCCGAACACCGCTGACCTGGGCCTGGCCGAGTACGGCGTGGAGCTGGCCCGGGGCGGTTACGTGACTGTCGACCGGGTCTCGCGTACCAACGTGCCGGGCATCTACGCGGCGGGCGACTGCACCGGCGTGCTGCCGCTCGCGAGCGTCGCGGCCATGCAGGGCCGCATCGCCATGTGGCACGCGCTGGGCGAGGCGGTCCGGCCGCTGCGGCTGCGCACCGTCGCGGCGAACGTCTTCACCGACCCGGAGCTGGCCACCGTCGGCGTCTCCCAGGACGAGGTGGACGCCGGCAAGACCCCGGCCCGCCAGGTGATGCTGCCGCTGTCCGGCAACGCCCGGGCGAAGATGGACGACCTGGCCGACGGCTTCGTCAAGCTGTTCTGCCGGCCGGCGAGCGGCCAGGTGATCGGCGGCGTGGTGGTGGCGCCGAAGGCCAGCGAGCTGATCCTGCCGATCACGATGGCGGTGGAGAACAACCTCACCGTCAACGAGCTGGCCCACACCATCACCATCTACCCGAGCCTGTCCGGCTCCATCACCGAGGCCGCCCGCCAGCTCATGCTCCACGAGCTGGAGTAGCAGCCGTTCGCAAGCATTCGTCGATCATGGAGTTGTGGCCCCCGATTTGACCGGTATGCCCGGTCCGTGCGGGGTCGCAACTGCATGATCGACGGCGCTGGTCCTGGGGTTCAGGGTGGCGTGCAGGGCCAGGGTGGTTATGACGGCTGTCTCGGTGAGGATGAGCAGGCGCTCGATCAGGCCCAGCAGGGCCCGGTCGCCGGGGTAGGCGGACCAGATCATCGCGCCCGCCAGCACCAGGCTGGCCACGGTCAGTCCGCGCAGCCAGGCGGCGGCTCCGGCGACCGGGTGACGGGCGAGCAGCCAGCCGGCCACCGGCAGGGCCAGGAACGACAGCACCGAGGCGTACCGGTGCACGTACGCGGCGGTGTCCATGGGCGTGCCCGGCTCGTTCGTGGGCACCACGGCGGCGGCCAGCAGCCCGGCCGACCAGGCGGTCAGCAGCGCGAGCGGCACGCGGCCCGCACCGGCCCGGCGCAGCGACGGCAGCAGGACCAGGCTGGCCGCCGCGAGCACCGCCATCGCGGTGTCGATGACGCCGCCCCGGTCGGAGACGGCGAAGTCGCTGACGGTCAGCGACCAGGGATCCAGGTCGTCGCTCACCTCGAGATGACCGACCATCGCGAGCACCGCCGCCAGGACGATCCCGCCGAGGGCCAGCAGGCCGCTGCTCCGCGTTCCAGGCATACGGCCAGCCTGTCGCCGGAACCGCCCCAGACGGATCCGGGACCACCACCCACTTCGCTCCCCGGGTCGTCCCCTACCGGCCCCCCGAGAACCGCGTCAGGTGAGGTCGGGTCGAGGTGGATCGTCCGCCCGGTCTCCCGCCGGTTGCGCGGCGGCGATCGATGCCAGCATCTGCTCCCTGAGATGTCTGCGCCGAGCCGCGCGCTCGGCGTCGTCCCACGAAGGATCGATTCGCCGGGCCCTGGCCTTGACGTCGTGCCATCTCGCCGCGTCGCTCATGGCCTGTGCTTCCTTTACGTCGATCAGGTGCTCGGGGGTCAGCTGCCGGCGGAGTCGGCGGTGGCCTCGGCGCGGGTCTGCCGGGTGCTGCTGATCCAGGTCATCGCCCACCCGGCCAGCGCGAACCCCGCAGCGGCCACCCCACCGATCAGCAGCAGCCGCCACGCCGAGTGGGTCAGCGCCGTACCGCCCAGGTGGCCGACGAGCGTGCCGTAGCTGGACCAGGCGAGCGCCGCCGCCGCCTCGTACGGCAGGAACCGGCGGTACGGGTAGCGGCTGCGCCCGGCCGAGAAGCAGGCAGCCATCCGGCCGCCGGGTACGAAACGGCAGAGCAGGATCACCATTGGCCCCGGTTCGCGCAGCCCACGGGTGACCCGGGTGACGGCGCGGCGTGCCCGTCCGGGTGGCGTGGCGCGTGCCGCGCGGCGGGTCGGCGTGCTGCGGCCGATCAGGTAGCAGGCCAGGTCACCGATGAACACACCGGCAGCGCCGACCGCGATGGTGAGCGGCAGGCTGAGCCCGCCGTACACCGTCAGCGCCCCACTGGTGATCATGACGAGCTGGGTCGGCACCACCGGGACGAAGGCGTCGGCGATCAGCAGGATCAGCAGCAGCGCGTACGCCCACATGGGCGACGCGACGTCAGAGATGAGTTCGGCCACGACCGCCACCTCGCCGGAGTTCTCCGTTCGACCGGATCGAGCCTGACGCCGTGCCCGGCGTCACCACCACCGGCCCCACCGCACGGTGACAGCCGACACCGGCAGGCCGTAGATGTGAAACGAGGCGGCCCGCCCGCGAGTGACGGGTCACCGGGGCATACGCGCCGGGGCGGGGCGGCGCGTCGTCGATTCCCGGCGTACCGTTGGTCGGACGCGGCACCGGAGCCGTCGGGTCCCCCGTTCCCGATGCCCGGGCCGCCGCGGGTCGCCGGCAGGTCCCGTGCCGGCGACCCGCCTCTTCATGGCCTCGACTCACCGCGTGATCTGCGGTCTGAGCTGGACTTTCACCTACCGGACTTTACTCGGTTCTACCCTTGTTTACCGGCCTCAGT
>NZ_LEKG01000141.1:0-20731 GCF_001029515.1 Micromonospora sp. RV43
GGGCCGGGGCCTGCGCCACGGTCCGCACCTCGCCGCCGGCGAGCCGGTACGACATGCCCACCACCGTGCACCGCCCGGCGGCCACCCGCTCGGCCAGCACGGCGGACCGGGCCAGCAGCGTCTCGACGGTCTGCGCGATGTGGACGTCGACGATGCCGTCCAGGTCCTCGACCCCCTGGCGGGCGGCGCGCAACAGGCTCGGCGAGACCGCGTCCACCACAGCGCCCAGGTGCCCGGCCGGGGCGGCGCCGGTCCGGACCCCCTCCCGGGCGGCCTGGACCGCGCCGCACGAGTCGTGCCCGAGCACCACCACGAGCGGCGTGCCCAGCACGGTGACGGCGTACTCGACGCTGCCGAGCACCTCCGGCCCGGCGGTGTGCCCGGCGGTACGTACCACGAAGAGGTCACCGAGACCGCGGTCGAAGATGATCTCGGCGGCGAGCCGCGAGTCGGAGCAGCCGACGATCACCGCGAACGGGTGCTGGCCGTCGGCCACAGCCGCCCGGTGCCCGGCGTCCTGATTCGGATGCTGCGGGACGCCCGTGACGAACCGGTGATTACCGGCACGCAGTTCGGTCAGTGCCTGCTCCGGGGTGCTCGGCGTCATGTCCCTCACCTCGTCTACCTGGGGAACCACCAGGCCGAACGGCCTCGCGACCCACGGTCACACGCACCTGGGGGCACGTCAAGATTCGTGATACGCATTTCATACTTTCCCGTCGGCGCCCCGCCCCGGACCGCGCCGATTCGGCAGGTGGCGGACGTGGCCATAGCATGACCACCATGGCGACCACACCAGTTGAGGACGGGAGCCGCCGTAACTGGACCTTCCTCACCAACCACGGCCACGTGCTGCTGGCGATCGCGCGCAACCCCACCGCCCGGCTGCGGGACGTGGCCGACGAGGTGGGCGTGACCGAGCGGGCGGCCCAGGCCATCGTCGCCGACCTGGAGGCCGGGGGCTACCTGCGTCGTACGCGGGTGGGACGGCGCAACGAGTACACGATCAACCCGAAGGGCCGCTTCCGGCACCCGGCCGAGGCCGACCAGCAGGTCGGCGCGCTACTGGCCCTGTTCGCCGCCGAGTCGGCCGGGGACGCTGCCGCCGACAGGTGACCCGGGCCGGCACCACGTGTGCCCGCGCGGGCGGGCGAGGCGGGTAATCTCACCGCGTGCGCGACAGCTTGCGGCCGGGCGCGACCACGGGACGCGTCCGGGCCGGACACCGGATCAGGTCCGTCCTCTCCGGAGCGGCGGTGACCGCCCTGCTCGGCGGCGCGCTGGCGGTGCCCGCGCCCGCGCAGGCCGCCCCGAAGTGCGGCCCGGCCGGCGGCCCCGCGCCCACCGAGGTGCCGTGGGCGCTGAGCCGCCTCGACCCGGCCGCCGCGTGGCGGATCGGCAAGGGCGCGGGGGTCACCGTCGCGGTGATCGACTCCGGGGTCTCGCCCGCCCATCCCCTGCTGCGCGGGCGGGTGCTGCCGGGTGAGGACTTCAACCAGCTCGTCCGCCTCAAGGGGCAGTGCGACCTGGTCGGCCACGGCACCATGGTCGCGGGCATCATCGCCGGCCGGGAGGGCACCGGCTCGCCCTACACCGGCATTGCGCCGGAGGCGAAGATCCTGCCGCTGCGGGTGCTGGCCGAGAACAAGGAGAACTTCGACCCGGACGTGCCGGCCGAGATCGGCAAGGCGATCCGCTGGGCTGTCGACCACGACGCCGACGTGATCAACCTGTCCCTGGTCACGCTCGACGACCCGGCGCTGAAGTCCGCGGTGCAGTACGCGCTCAGTAAGGACGTGGTAGTCGTCGCCTCCGCCGGCAACCGGCAGGAGAACCGGGAGGACCGGCCGGCCTATCCGGCGGCGTACGACGGTGTCGTCGCCGTCGCCGGGATCGACGAGCAGGGCGGGCACGTCGGAAGCTCGGTCAGCGGGGACTATGTGGACATCGCCGGCCCCGGCCTGAACATCGTCGGGCCCGCTCCGCAGGGATCGGGCTACCGGGCCGAGCCGCAGGGCGGGACGAGCTTCGCCACCGCGTACGTCTCCGGGGTGGCCGCGCTGGTGCGGGCCGCACACCCGGACATCAGCGCCGACGAGGTCGCCTACCGGCTGACCCGTACCGCCGACAACCCGCCCGACGGGCACAACGCCGAGGTCGGCTTCGGGATGGTCAACCCGTACCGGGCGGTCACCAGCCTGCTGGGCACCCGGGAGGACCCGCCGCTGGGCGCGATGCCGCCACCGGCGCCGCCGGCCGATCCGCTGGCGTGGCAGCGCACCGTCGCGATCTGGGTCGCTGTCGTCGGCGCGCTGCTGGCCGGCGTCCTGCTGACGTTGCGCCCCATCCTGGTACGCGGACGGCGGCGCGGGTGGCGTCCCGGCCGCCGCGACGTCCCGCAGGACGCCTGACAACACACGACGGCTCCGCCCGGCACGAGCCGGAGCGGAGCCGCTGTGGACCGGTCGGGGGTCAGTTGCCCCAGACCTTGGAGTTGCTCATCTCCGTGGTCATGTAGTTCTCGCGCGCGATGCCCACGGCACCGCCGATCTCGTTCAGGACCTTGTTGATGTCCCGCACGGCGGCGTCCCACTGGGCCTGGTGCTGCTGGTAGGCGGCCCGGTCCTGGCCCTCCCACTCGAGCTTGGTCAGCATCGCCCGCAGCGTGTCGAGCTTCTCGTCGATGGTCCGCGAGATGGCCTGCATCTGCTGGTTGCTGCTCTCCAGAACAGCGTAATCAACCTTGATGCTCATCGATTCCTCCTCTGCCTGTCTTCGCGGATCACGGGTTGAGAGCAGCGTGGAACTTGTCCAGCATCTGCTGCTGCTCTTCGTCGTTGACCTGGTGCGTGGTGCCGGACTTGTCGAGCAGGTCCGCGATGTTGTCCATCGCGGTCAGCAGCTTCGTAGTGTCCTCGTTCCAGCGAGTCATCAGGCTCTGGAAGCCCGTGGACGCCTGGCCCTTCCAGGCCATCGCCAGGTCGTCGACCACGTTCCACAGCTTCTTGAGCTCGCCGTCGACGTCGCTGCGCGTGGACCGCACGTCACTCGCGGCGGTGTGCAGAGTCGCTGCACTGACCTCGAACGCCATGCTTCACACCCTTCCGTCATCTTGTGGCGGCGGTTCCGCCGCGCCCTCCCCCGCGGCAAGGCGTACACACCCCACCGACGGACACTTCATCCGAACCGTAGCGGACGATGTCCAACCCGCGCAGCCCTGCTGTCCCATGGTCGTATTCCGACATCCCACTGTCGACAGACGCGATCCGCGGCCCTCAGTACGAGGTGGACGGTCGAGGCCGAGGTCACGACCGCTCGCGCGAGGATTTGACGATCGTCGACACGCCGAAGACCAGCACCGCGACCAGCAGCACCACCACGGCCCACAGCATCGGCTTCTCGAAAGCGCGCTGGAACGACAGCACCAGCAGTGCCGCGCAGGTGCTCAGCGACACCACCTCGGCGGCCCGCCGCAGCCGCGCCGAGCGGGTCAGCGCGGCGAACAGCATCAGGACCACGAAGACCGGAATGGTCAGCAGGACGTACAGCAACAACGAGAAGAGCAGGGTTTCCATGCGTCGCTCCCGTCACCCGTAGAACTTGGCGTCCCGCACCCAGTCGATCTTGATGTCCTTGATGTCCGGGTCCGAGCCGGTCGGCGCCCAGCCGGGGCGGGAGTCCGCGGTGAAGGTGAACCGGTTGTCGGTGTGGAAGGCGGCCAGCAGCGCGTGCAGCAGCGCGCTGATCTCACCGAAGACCAGGACCAGGACGGCGGCGGTGGCGGTCAGACCGACGATGCCGATGGCCTGCGCCAGCGCGGTGGTGGCGGGGAAGAACTGGAGCGCGATCGAGGCGATCACCGCGACCAGGATCGGCATGAGCGCCTGGGCTAGGCCGGAGATCGCGTCGTTGTACGCGTCCCGGGCCGCGGTGAGCGTGTCCCGGTTGGCGGCGAACGCCTCGGCCAACGAGTTGATCTCCGCCCCGAGCTTGCGGAGGAACAGGTCGAACGCGTCCCGGTCGTCGAAGTCCCACTCCGCCGCGTCCGGCGGAACCGCCGCCATGGCCGCGCCGAACTGGTCCGCGCCGAGCAGGCGGGCCGCCTCGTCCCACTTCTTGATCGACTCGTTGACCTGCTGGTTGTCGAACGACTCCAGGTAGAGGATCGCGCCGATCAACGCCGCCGAGGCGACGATCCAGACCAGGTTGCCCTTGGCGACGGCCGCCGCCGACCGGACCGGAGCCGTGGTCTCGGCGACCGTCACGGTGCCGGTCACCGTCCCCGAGGCGTTGGCGATGAGGATCTCCGGCGGCATCAGGCGTCCTTCCCGTGGCGGGCCCGGCCGGTCACTTGACCACCCAGGGCTGATCCGACCTCTCCCAGTTCTTCGCGCTCTGTTCGAGCTGCGCGGCGGCCTTGCGCAGATGCTCCACGCCGGTGCGGACGTTGTCCAGGTGCCCGTCCACAGCCGCGTTGTGCCGCTCGACCGCGCCGGTGCCGAACCAGCTCAGCGCGCCGCTGGGCAGCTTCACCTCGCCCAGCAACGTCTCGACGTTGCGGAGGTATTGGATCGGGCCGTCCGGGGCGTCGAGCATCCGGCCCGCCTTCCGGATCGCGTCGACGTCGACAGTGTTCGGCATCGTCGGCCTTCCTCTCGCTCAGCGCCGCAGGTTGCGGGTCGGGTCGGACACGTCCACCCCGAACTGACGGAACCAGTCCTCCGGGGTCAGCGTGCCGTCCTGCGCACGGCGGACCATCTCGGAGTCGCCGAGCATCTCGCTCAGCATCTCGCGCTGCCGCTCCTCGAAGGCCGCGTAGGCCGCGTCGATCGCCGCCTGCATCGCCTCGGACAGGGAGAAGCTGTCCAGCCGCATCGCCCGCGCGTTCAGCTCGATGTCGCCGACCTTCATGCCGCCGTCGACAGTCACCCGCACCAGCCCGTCCGGGCTCTCCCCGCTCACCCGCAGCTCGGCGCGCTGCCGCTGGAGATCGGCCAGCCGGCGCTGCTGTTCCTGCGCCTGCCGCAGCAGGCCCTCCATGGCCGCACCGAAACCCGACGGGCTGCTCACGTGCGCGCCCCTCTCCACTCGCGACGATCGATCGGGCCGACGCTACCGGACCGGGCCGCCCGGCGTCCGTCCCGTCAGGCCGGCTCCGTCCACGCGGTCTGGATCAGCTGCTGGCCGTCGCGGCGACGGACGAGCGTGCCCCGGCCCGGCGGCTGCGGCGTCGGCCGCAGGTTGCCGAAGACCGCACCCTCCTCCCGGCTGCCGGACATCAGCAGGCCGGGCGAGTCCAGCTCGCGCAGCCGTTGCAGCACCGGCTCGTACAGCGCACGGGCCACACCGCCGACCCGGCGCGTGATGATCAGGTGCAGGCCGATATCCCGCGCCTGCGGCAGCAGCTCGTGCAGCGCGCTCAGCGGGTTGCTGCCACCGGAGGCGACCAGGTCGTAGTCGTCCACCAGGATGTACAGGTCCGGACCCTTCCACCAGCTCCGGTCACGCAGCTGGGCGGTGGTCACGTCCGGGCCGGGCAGCCGGTTCTGCAACGCGCTGCGGATCGAGCCGAGGCCCTGGCTGAACACCTGGTTCGACGGCGCGTAGTCGAGCAGGTGGTCACCCTCGACCGCGCCCAGCAGACCACGCCGGTAGTCGGCGATGACCAGCCGCGCCTGGGCCGGGGTGTACCGCTCGGCGATCCCCCGGGCGATCAGCCGCAGCAGGTTCGTCTTGCCGCACTCGGCGTCGCCGAACACGGTCAGGTGCGGCTCGCCCGCCAGGTCCAGGTAGACCGGGGCGAGCGCCGACTCGTTGACGCCGATCGGGATGCCCGGGGCGGACCGGTCGACCACCTTCGCCAGCTCGGTGACCGCCAGCTTGCGCGGCAGCAGCCGGACCTTCGGCGCCGGCTGTCCCGGCCAGTTCGCCGCGACGTGACCGGCGAGCGCCACCGACGCCTCGGTCAGGTCCTCGATGTCGCGCTTGCCGTCGATCCGGGAGATCGCGGTCAGGAAGTGCAGCTTGTCCCGGGTCAGACCGCGACCGGGCGCGCCCACCGGCACGTTCTGCGCGGCCCGCCTGTCGATCTCCGACTCCGACGGGTCACCGAGCCGCAGCTCCAGCTTGGTGCCGAGCAGGTCCCGCATGTTGATCCGGATCTCCGCCCAGCGCACCGCCGTGATCACCACGTGGACGCCGAAGCCGAGGCCCCGGTTCGCCAGGTTGGTGATCGTCTGCTCCAGCTCCTCGTACTCCTGGCGCAGCGTGTTCCAGCCGTCCACGACGAGGAAGACGTCACCGAACGGGTCGTCGGCGAACTCACCGGCCGCCCGGCGGCGCCGGTAGCTCGCCACCGAGTCGATGCCGTGCTGGGTGAACCGGTTCTCCCGCTCGTCGATCACGGCGACCACCTCGGCCACCGTCCGCCGGACCGCCTCGACGTCCCGCCGGCCCGCCACACCCGAGGTGTGCGGCAGCCCGTCCAGGCTGCGCAACGCGCCACCGCCGAAGTCGAGGCAGAAGAACTGCACCTCGCGCGGCGTGTGGGTGAGCGCCAGCGAGGCCAGCATCGAGCGCAGCATGGTGCTCTTGCCGCTCAGCGACGCCCCGACGATCACCACGTTGCCGCCGGCCCCGGCCAGGTCGACCATCATCGGGTCGCGGCGCTGCTCGTACGGGCGGTCCACGATGCCGACCGGCACGGCGAGCCGGCCGCGGCCCGGCCAGTCGGCGGTGGTCAGGCCGTACGTCGGGTGCACGCTCAGCTTGGGCAGCAGCTCGGCCAGCCCGGACGGCTCGGCCAGGGGCGGCAGCCACACCTGGTGCGCCGGCTTTCCGCGGCCCTTGAGCTGGTCGATCAGCACGTCCAGCATCGCCACGGCCTTGCCGTCGCCGCTCTGCTCCGGCTCCGGGGCGGCCTCCGCCGGGCTCGGCGCCGCCGGCACCGGCACGTAGTCGATGCCGTACGGGACGATCCGGCGCTGCACCTGAGCCCGGGTGGAGCGCTGCACCTGCCCCGGTGCCCGGTACGGGCCGGACACGTACGCGGCGCGGAACCGCAGCATGGTCGCGGTGTCGGTCTTCAGGTAGCCGTGACCCGGCGCGCTGGGCAGCTCGTACGCGTCCGGCACGCCGAGCACGATCCGGCTCTCCACAGCCGAGAACGTGCGCAGACCGATCCGGTACGACAGGTGCGTGTCCAGGCCGCGCAGCTTGCCCTCCTCCAGTCGCTGCGAGGCGAGCAGCAGGTGCACGCCGAGCGACCGGCCGAGGCGGCCGATCATCACGAACAGGTCGATGAAGTCCGGCTTGGCGGCCAGCAGCTCGGAGAACTCGTCACAGATGATCAGCAGGCTGGGCATCGGCTCCAACGGCTCACCGGCGGCCCGCGCCTTCTCGTAGTCGTACCGGGAGACGTAGTTGCCCGCCGCCCGCAGCACCTCCTGCCGGCGGTTCATCTCACCGGCCAGCGCGTCGCGCATGCGGTCGACCAGCGGCAGCTCGTCGGAGAGGTTGGTGATCACCGCGCTGGTGTGCGGCAACGCGTCCAGCGAGGCGAAGGTGGCGCCGCCCTTGAAGTCGACGAGGACGAAGTTCAGCTCCTCCGACGAGTGCGTCACCGCGAGCGCCGCGACCACCGTACGCAGCAGCTCGCTCTTGCCGGAACCGGTCGCGCCGATCACCAGACCGTGCGGGCCCATGCCCTCGTGCGCGGACTCCTTGAAGTCCAGCTCCACCACGTTGCCGTCCGGTCCCAGGCCGAGCGGGATGCGCAGCCGGTCGCGGTGGCTGCGCGGACGCCAGGTCTGCCGGGTGTCCACGGTGGCGGCGTCGCCGACGCCGAGCAGGTCGGGCAGCTCCATGCTGCGGGCCAGCGGCTCCTCGGTGCTGGCGCCCTGCTGCTGGGAGAGCCGGAACGGCGCGATCTGCCGGGCCAGCCCCTCGGCCGCGCTCAGGGACAGCCGGTCCGGCCGGCCGAGCCGCGAGGTGGCGGTGCCACGGACCAGGTCGAGCCCGGTGCCGTCCCCGGCGTCCAGGCAGAGCAGCCAGCGCCCGGCGTCACGCGGGACCGCGCCGGACAGGTCGAACACGGTCGTGCCGAGCAGGCCCGGCCCGGTCAGCGCGCAGGTCGCCGAGACCTCGCCGCCGTCGAGCACCACCACCACGTGCGGCGCGGTGGTCAGCGGCTTCGCCTCGGGCGAGAACCGGGGCCGCCCGCCCAGGTCCTGGGCCAGCGCGGTCTCCGCCTCGTCCAGCGCGGCGAACACCATCCGGCGCGCGCCGGCCGCGTCCGTACGCCCCGGGTGCTGGGCGTGCGGCAGCCACTTCACCCAGTCCCAGGCCGCCTGCCGGTCCGGCGCGGCGACCACGACCACCAGGAGGTCCTCCGGGGCGTGGAACGTGACGAGCTGGCCCAGCGCGGCCCGGGTCAGGTCGAGCACCGGCTCCCGGTCGCCGCGCAGCGCGATCCGGCTGAACGCGCGCAGCGACAGCGCGGTCGGCAGGTCCGGCACGCTGGAGTGGGCCCGGACGAACCGGCGCAGCGCGATCGCGCTCATCGGTTCCAGGTCCTCCACCGGCTTGGTCTCCGGCGGCACGATCTCCACCGCCAGCCGCTGCGGGCCGAGCGCGATCCGTACCTCGCCGAAGTCGTCCTCGGTGATCCGCCGCTCCCAGAGCCGGCGCGAGGCGGCGATCGACCAGAGCGCGTCCGGCTCCGGGTGCCGCCAGGTCATCGCGGCGCGCTGCTGCTCGGCCGCCCGCCGGGTGCGCTTGCGCATCTGCGCGAGGTAGCGCATGTAGTCGCGCCGCTGGGCGTTCAGCTCGGCCTTGTCGTTGCCGCCGTTGCCGAGCGTGCCGATCGCCATGCCCAACATGGACACACCGAACAGGCCACCCGCGACGTACGTCATCATGCCGCCGCCCCGGCCGGCGTAGAGGAACGCCATCGCGCCGACGCCGCAGAGCATCGGCAGGATCATCAGCACCTGACCCATGCCCTTGGCCTGCGGCTCCGGCAGCTCGGGCGGGGACTCCAGCAGCACCTCGCCGCGCGGCAGCGCGGGCCCCGGTTGACGCGGAAGTCGGCGGAACACCACCGTACTCACGGCTCTCCCCTCCCCAGAAGCGGCCCTGATCGTGGTCTGCCACCGCCGGTGAGCGTCGGGTGGGCAACCTGTGCGACCGCCATCGTAGGTAATCTCCCGGTGGCGTCGTGGACCCGTGGGGGCGGCGCCGACGGCCCAGCGGATCGTATGCGAGCACGAGGAGGCCACTGTGGCGACGAAGACGGCGACCGGTGGGCTGAGCCGGATCACCATCGTGGCGCCGCGTACCAGGATGGATCTGGCGCTGCCGTCCGACGTGCCGCTCGCCGACCTGCTGCCCACGCTGCTGCGGTACGCGGGCGAGGACCTGGCCGACGAGGGCGTGCGGCACGGCGGCTGGGCCCTGTCCCGGCTCGGCGGTCAGCCGTTCGACGGCGGCCGGACCGCCGCGCAGCTCGGCGTCCGCGACGGCGAGGTGCTCTACTTCAACCCGCGTGCCGCGACCGCCCCCGAGATCGTCTTCGACGACGTGGTGGACGCGGTCGCCACCTCCACCACCCAGCGGGCGGGCGCCTGGCAGGTCGGCACCACACGGGTGTTCGCGGTCCTGCTGGCCGCCTCGGCGCTCGCCGCGGGCGCGGTGGCGACGCTGCTCACCGGCCCACCGCAGCTACCCGGCGCGGCCGCCGCGTTCGTGGTCGCGGTGGCGCTGCTGGTCGGCGCCGCGGTGCTGTCCCGCGCCGCCGGCGACAGCCGCACCGGCGCGGTGCTGGCCCTGGTCGGGATCGGGTACGCGGGCGTCGGCGGCCTGCTGGTGCTCGCCGGTGAGCGGACGCTCGGCGAGCTGGCCGGTCCGCACGTCCTGCTCGCCGGCACCGCTGTGGTGGTCTTCGGCGCGATCGCCGCGCTCGCCGTCGGCGACCGCCTGCCGCTCTTCCTCGGCGCGGTGGGCGTGGGCGCGGCGGTCGGCCTCGGCGCGGTGCTCAGCCTGGCCTTCGACATCGGCGCGGCGGCGTCTGCGGCGGTGGTGTCGACAGTCGCGTTCGGCGCGCTGCCCGCCCTGCCGATGCTCGCCTACCGCCTGGCCCGGCTGCCGGTGCCGTCCATCCCCACCGGCCCGGACGACCTCAAGACCGACACCGAGTCGGTGGACGGGCCGTCGGTGCTGCGCAACAGCGAGCGCGCCGACGCGTTCCTCACCGGTCTGCTCTGGACCGTCTCGCTGCTGGTGCTCGGCGGCGAGGTGGTGCTGGCCGAGAACGGCCGGCTCCCGGCGGTCCTGCTCTGCCTGGTGCTGGCGCTGCTGTCGCTGCTGCGGGCACGCCCGTTCCTCAGCCGCGCCCAGCGCACGCCGGTGCTGCTGTCCGGCACCGTCGGCCTGGGGCTGGTCGCCGCCGCCACGTTCGCCGCCGGCTCGCTGGCGGTACGCCTCGGGCTGATCCTGGGCGGCCTGGCCGTGCTGGCCGTGATCAGCCTGGTCTACGGCCTGACCGTGGCCGGCAAGCGGATCTCCCCGGTCTGGGGCCGGACCCTGGACATCGTGGAGATCCTGCTCATCATCGCGCTGGTGCCGCTGGCCGTCTGGGTCTGCGGCGCGTACGGCTGGATCGTCAACCTTCGACCGTGACGGTCCCCATCGCGGTGCCGACCGGCGCGGTGGCGTAGACGCCGGGGCCGTGCTGGCCGTCCAGCGGGCGGGCCGGCACGCCCGCGCGCCGCGCCATCTCGCGGACCGCCTTCACCAGCGCCTCGGCGTGCCCGTCCATGGCTGCCACCCGCAGCAGCGGCGGCACCCGCCGGCCGCCCGGGAGCACCACGGCGGCGACCGTGTGCGAGGGCGCGGAGGTGGCGGTGACCGCGTCGACCAGCGCGCCGAGCGAGCCGTTGGGGCGCACCCGCAGGGCAAGGCAGCGCTGCGTCCAGCCGCCCCCGCGCAGGCTGGTCCACGTCTCCACCGGGGACTCCGGTGCCAGGTCGAGCCCGGCCCCGGACACCACCGCCGCGTGCAGCTCGTTCCGGTCGAGCACCCGGTGACCGAGGCCGGCGGCGTTGAGCGCCTTGCCGAGCCGGCCCACCCCGGCCGCCACCGTGCGGTGCACGCCGCGCAGGCCGCCGCCCCGGCTCACCGCCTCGGCCCGCGCGTCGGACACCGACAGGCGCAGCGCCACCCACACGGTCCGGTACGCGGACGGCGGCGCGCCGGGCGCCGGGTACCAGACCAGGGTGTGCGAGACGACCTGGGTCTGGGTGACCGGGCCGGAGAAGTCGGCGAGCACCGCGAGCGCGCGGTCCACCACCGCCGCCTCGATCGAGCCGGCGGGCGCGCCGGGCCGGCCGGTCAGCGCCAGCGCGGCGAACCAGCCCCGGTCGTCCTGCCCGATGCCGAGCCGGGTGCCGCGCTCGGTCAGCTCCACCACTGTCAGTTCCGGGGCGAGCGCCGCCAGCCTCGGGTCACCACCGGGCGCCGCGCCCCGGGCGCGGTCGCGGCGCCGGCGCAGCCGGCGGCGGAGCATCAGATCCTCGTACCACCAGCGGCCGCCCCGGCGCGCGAACGCCGCGGCCACCGCCAGCAGCGCCAGGACGGCGACCACCGCGAGCAGCCACGCCGGGCCGGCGGTGGCGAACCAGACCGCGAGCGCCGCGCACTCCACCACCACGAGCTGCCCGACCACGACCGGGCCGAGGCGTCCCCGGCGGCGCTTGTCGGCCGGGGTGACCGGCCGGTCCGGCGGTACGGCGGGAGTGGTGGCGGTACGACCGGGTGGCGCCTGGAGCTGCGTCATCGGTGTGCGTCCCTTCTGGACATCCTGGGCATCCGCCGGGCGGGTGCGGTCGTTCGGTCGGCGGACGGGGTCCGGCGCACCCCCGACGGCCCCTTATCGTAGGGAAGCCCGCGGCGCTGTTCGGACCTGTCGCCGCGGACCCACCCCCGCCGGAGGTTAGTCATGCGGACCCGCCGCGATCAGGTGCAGGCGTACCGCTTCGTCACCCGCCGCATCGTCTCGGCGCTGCTCTCCGGTGATCCGGAGACAAACGACCTGCCGATGCGCCGCCTCGGCATGGCGGTGTTCGGCAGCGTCATCGCGGCCGCAGTGGTGCTCGGCGGCGTGGGCGCGTACGGCCAGCTCACCAGCAACTCCGCAACGCTGGAGCCGAACACGCTGGTGATCGAGCGGGAGACCGGCGCGACGTACTACTTCGGCGAGGACAAGGTGCTGCGCCCGACGCTCAACTACGCCTCGGCGCGGCTGATCGTCAACGACGCCGCGGCGCAGCCGCGCACCATGTCCCAGGCGTCGATCAAGGACCGTCCACGCGGGCGGCTGGTCGGCATCGTCGGCGCCCCGGACGACCTGCCGGATCGCAAATCGCTGGTCGGGCTCCCCTGGTCGGTGTGCGACGTGCCGGATCCGAACGACCCGCAGCGCTCCACCACCCACCTGGTGATCGACCGCGCGCTGCCCGGCGGCACGGCGCTCACCGACCGGGCCGTGGTGGTGCGGACCGGCGACGCGCGTTACCTGCTCACCGGTGGTTCCCGGCTGCGGGTGGCCGGTGACGAGCAGGCGCTGGTGGCGTTGAAGATGGCCGGCGCGACGAACCTGACCGTCGGGCAGCAACTGCTGAACGCGGTGCCGGCCGGGCCGGTGCTGCGCAAGCCGGCGATCGCCGGGGACGGCGGCGCGAGCGGGCTCACAGTGGCCGACCGGCCGGCCCGGATCGGCCAGGTCTACCAGGCCGCCGGCCAGTACTACGTGCTCACCCGGCAGGGCCTGGCGACAGTCCGCGAGGTCACCGCGCTGCTGCTGCTCGGCGGGGGTGGCGAGGTGACGCAGATCACTCCGGATGAGGCGGGCCGACTCCTCACCGACCAGCGCCTCGACGCGGACGGCCTGCCGGCCCGGCTGCCGACGCTGCACGAGGTCCGTCCGGGACGGACGGTGCTCTGCGCCACCTACCGGCCCGGCCCGGCCGGTCAGCCGCCGACCACCACGCTGGAGGTCTTCGACTCCCCGCCGGCCGAGCTGACCTCGGCGACCGCGATGCCCGCGCGGCAGGGCGCCCGGGACGCGGTACGCACCGCCGAGAGCGTGCTGCTGCCCGGCGGCAAGGGCGTGCTGGTGCAGGCCACGGCCGGGGAGAGCGGCAAGGCGGCGGCCGGTTCGACTGTCTACCTGATCACCGCGCAGGGCATCCGCTATCCGCTCGGCACCGCCGGGGGCGACGCGAAGAGCGCGCTCGGGTACGGCGACGTGACGCCGCTCGCCGTACCCGCCTCGCTGCTGGCGCTGGTGCCGACCGGACCGACGCTGTCCCGCGAGGATGCGATGACCTACTTCGATGCGTCGACGCCTCCGGGGGCCACCGCGACACCGTCGGCCGGTGGCGCGGAGGCGCAGGTCCAGGGCGGTTGACAGGCCCTGCGGCGATCCGAAGTGGAGGATCTCCGTCACGGGTCGCCCGGGTTGGCTCGCTTCGACTAACCTGAGTACGGCGAACGGTTATCGACGATGACTACGGGGATGCAGCCATGACGGGGCGCACGACAGTAGACGTACTGTCCTTGGAGGACTTTCACCAGCGGCTCGAGCGGCGTCTGCACGAGGCGGAGTCGGTGTTGCGCAAGCTCAACACCCAGATGCAGTGCCGCCCGCCGGCCCTCGGCACGTTCACCGACGCGACCGACAACGCACGTCGCTACTCCGAGACCCACCAGAGCTACGTCAACCACGTCGACCGGCTGCGCCGGGCGATCCTGGCCGTCCGCGAGGCGACCCACAAGATCATGACGAACTACAAGACCGCCGAGGCCCGCAACGCCGCCGCCGCGGCCGACATCGCCGCCGCCCTCTCCGGGCTGAACGAGGCGATGAAGCAGCCGAAGGAGGACCCGCGTGTCTGAGTACACCCGGCGCTACGAGCACGTCAGTCACGAGGAGCTCTACCAGGGCGTCAACGCCGGCGACCCGAAGCAGATCGAGGCGCTCAGCGCCCAGTGGACCTCCCTCAAGGGCACGCTCGACGATCTCGGCCGCGACCTGACCGCCGACCTGGAGGCGCTGGCGAAGACCTGGACCGGCGACGCCGCGCGGGAGTTCCACCGCCGGCTGGACATGGTCGTCCGCTACTCCGGCAACCTCGCCGAGGGCATGACGGGTATCCGACAGGGCCTCGACATGATGTCCAGCGAGCTGCGGGCCGCGCAGTCCAAGGCGGAGAGCCCGGAGAAGACCGACGACAACGACAAGCTGCTCTCCGGCGCCGGCAAGGGCTTCCTGATCGGCGGCGCACCCGGCGCGGTGATCGGCGGGATCGTCGGCCACCAGCAGGACAAGGCCGAGCAGGAGAAGGCGCACCAGCGGATGGTGCAGGTCGTGGCCAAGCTCGCCGAGGGCTACGACTTCTCGGCGTACGGCCGGATCGTCGTACCGGACCCGCCGGAGACCGAGATGCCCGGCCACACCGGCAACGGTGACCCGACGCTGCAGAACGGCCCGTCGGTGAAGACGCCGTCGTCCGGCCCGAGCCTGGGCAGCTTCGGCCCGGGCGCCAACGCCACCGCCACCACGTCGGGCGTGCACCACACGGCCCCGACCGGCGGCACGCCGGGCGAGGGCACACCGGGTGCGGGCACTCCGGGCGGCCAGCCGGGCGCGGGCGCTCCGGGTTCGGTGCCGACCGGCGGCACCGTCGACCCGACCGGCACCTCGCTGGCCGGCGCCGCGCCGCTGACCAGCACCGCGGGCGGTCCGACGATCGGCGGCGGCCCGGGCTTCGGTCCCGGCGGCGCCGGACCGACGACGATGAGCGCCGGCGGACCGGGTGGCGGGCTCTACGGCGCCCCCGGTGTGCTGAGCACCGGCTCGCTCGCGGGCACCGGCGCCAACTCGGCGTCCTCGGCCCGCTTCGGCGGCATGTCCGGCGCCGAGAACCGCTCGGCGGCCGGCACGGGCCGGCTCACCTCCGGCCGTGGCCTCGTGGTCGACGCCGGGAGCAAGTCCGCCGAGCGCACCGGCGGCGCCACCGGGCGGCCCGCGATGGCCGGCCGCAGCGGCGTGCTGGGTGGGCGCGGCGGCCACGGCGACGACGAGTCCGACGGCCGGCTGACCTGGCTCACCGAGGACGAGATGGTCTGGGGCGACGGAGACGCCGCTCCGCCGCCGGTGCTCGGCGGCAACTGACCCCGGCATCCACGAGACGGCGCGGCACCTCGGGCAGGGGCGCCGCGCCGTCGCACGTCCGGCCCGCGTGGGTCTCCGTCCACACCGACCCGTGGGGTGGCTCACGTAAACCGCAAGATCCTTGAGCTGCGGGATCGTCCGTCGACCGATAGGTTGAACAGGTGCTGCCCGTAGCGTTCGCCCCGTCCACCTGGACGGCGACGCTGCGCCGGATCGCCCGCACGGCTGTGGCCGGCCTGGTGCTGATCGCCGGCCTCCAGGGCATCTCCGCCGCACCCGCCCACGCCGCCGCGGCCTCGCACGCCACAGTCGCCTCGCACGCCGTCGCCTCGCACGTCGCGGCGATCGAGCACGTCGCGACACGGCAGGCGGTGACGGCCGGCGCCGCGGAACTCACGGCGGCCGACGCCACGACCGCCGCCCTGCGGACCACCGGCCCCGGCACCCGCCCGGCCGGCACCGAAGCCCTTTCCGCCGACTCCGCCGGGCGCGTTCCCGGCGTCGAGGTCGTCGCCGCCGCCGACCCAGGCCGGGCGCACATCGCCCGTCGCGGTCCGCCGCGCGCCTGACCGGGCAACCCTTCCGGTACGCCCCGGCGCGGTCCCACGGGCCGCACGCCTCGCGCCCTGCCGCGCGTCCCGTCGCGTCCGAGTCACGACGCGCACCCGCCCGGATGTCCGGGCCACAACCGTCGATCGTCCTACGTTCCACCCACGAGGTGCTGGTAATGCAGACCGTCTTCTCCTCCGTCCTGCCCGACATGCCCGCGGCCGCCGTGATCTGGCTGGTCCTGCTCGCCGTGGCCGCGACAGTGGTCGCCGCGCTGATCGTCCGCCCGTCCCGGTTCCGTTCGGAGCTGGTCGACCGGATCAGTGACGCCGCCCGCCCGAGCAGCATCGAACGCGCCGAGCGCGCCCGCGTACGGGACCAGGAGCGGATCCGCTACGCCGACGAGGTGGCAGTGGCCGCCTCCCGTGCGACGGCGACCGCCGAGCGGAGCCGCGCCGAGTGGCTGACCGCCCAGGAGGAGGCCGAGGCTGCCTGGCAGGCGTACCAGGCGGCCGAGGAGGACTTCCGGCGCCTCACCGCCGCCGCGGCGCTGCCGCTGCCCCGGACCGCCCGGACCCCGGCCGAGTACGCGGACCGGGAGCGCTGGCTGCACCGGGCCGCGATGGACGCCCAGTGGCGCGACGAGATCACGGTGCGGCAGCTCAGCGACATCCTCGGCGGCAACGGCTGGGATCCGAGCCGGCACCCGGTGGAGCAGGAACTGCTGCTGCGCCGGCTGGTCCGGGACAACATGGCGGCACGGCACCGGGCCGCCGCGCAGCGGGAGCAGGCCGCCTGGCAGACCGCCGAGCTGGCCGCGGCGGCGGCGCAGAGCCTGCGCGACGAGGCGTTCGCGGCGCTGCACCCGGTCGCCGAGCCGCAGACGGAACTCTCCATCGTCGGGTTCGCCGGGCCCGAGGCCACCCGGGAACTGCCGACCGGAACGGTGAGCCCCGAGGTCACCCGCGAGCTGCCGCCGGTGGCTCGCGGCCGGGCGGCCGTCGCGGCCTGAAAACCCGTCACCGGCAGCGGCCTGAAAGCCCGTCACCCGGCAGCGGCCCGACAGGCCGTCGCCCGGCAGGCCGTCGTCCGGTGCGGGCGCCGAAGGCGAGCACCCCCGCGGCGGGGACGACCGCCGCGCGTGGCGGGCTCGGCTCGGCTAGCGTGGTGGCGTGTCCCGTGAAGCCTGGGTGCTGGTCGTCCTCGCCGCCGTCCTCGCGGCGGCCATGCTGGCCGGGGCGGTGCTGCTCGCCATCCGGGTGGTCCGCACCCGCCGCATGCTCGGCGCGCTCGGCGCCGGCGGCAAGGTCGCGTTCTACGGCGCGCTGATCTACACGATCCTGCCGGTGGACCTGCTTCCCGACCCGATCTACCTGGACGACATGGGCGTGCTGGCCGGCGCACTGTTCTACCTGGGCCGGCTGGTCGCCAAGCACCGCGCCGAGCAGCGGGCCGCCGGGGAGTCCCCGGTGGCGACGTTGCCGCCCGGCGCGGCGCCCCGCCGCTGAGACGTCACCGGCACGGAACGAGGAGACGACATGGCGGCACGGCATCGGTTGGATCCGCACGACGAGCGGGTGGCCCGCTTCTTCGCGGATCGGCACCTCGCCACGCTCACCACACCGCGTGCCGACGGCACCCCGCACGTCGTACCCGTGGGGGTGACCTTCGACCCCGCGGCCGGGCTGGCCCGGGTGATCACCTCAGCCGGGTCGGCCAAGGCCCGGCACGTCGCGGCGGGCGGGCCGGACGGCGTCCCGGTCGCGGTGTGCCAGGTCGACGGCCGCTGGTGGCTGACCGTGGAGGGCCGGGCGGTGCTGCGCCGCGACCCGGAGTCGGTGGCCGAGGCCGAGCGCCGGTACGCCGAGCGCTATCGCACGCCGCGTCCGAATCCGGAGCGGGTGGTCATCGAGATCGCGGTGACAGGGCTGCTGGGAAGCCTGCCCGGCTGAGGCGTCTGTCCGGTTCCGCGGTGGCCCCGGTCACGCCCGGAAATGGGCTGCCGAGGCAGAGCGGTTGAACTCTCCGTACGCCGAGCGCCACTCCTGGTGCCGCGTCTCCCGCACGGAGCCGTCGACCCCCGAATGGAGCCTCGACCATGAACCCGATCATCCGTAAGTGTGTGCTGTCCGTCGCCGGTCTGGCCGCGGCCGGCGGTGCCGTCGCCGGTCCGGCCGCCGCCGCCCACGCCGCCCCGGTCAAGGGCAAGGGTGACCGCGCCGCCGACTACGAGTACCAGGCGCAGCCGAACTTCTTCTACTGCGGTCCCGCCTCGACCCGGATCGCGCTGTCGGCCGAGGGCAGGGACGTGAGCCAGGACGAGCTGGCCGCCAAGCTCGGTACCACCGAGAACGGCACCGACTCGGCCATCGACATCACCCGGGTCCTGAACGAGTACACAGGTGGCAAGTACCGGACCACCGAGATCCGCGACGACGTGGCCACCCGGGAGCAGGTGGACCGCCTGCGCACGGACATCCGTACCGCTGTGGACGACGACCGGCCCGTGGTGGCGAACATCCTGGGCGGCGCCCGGGACGTCGACGGGGTGGAGCACAGCTACCCCGGCCACTACGTGACAGTCGTGCGGTACGAGGGCGACGGCGACCGGGTGCTGATCGCGGACCCGGCCCGGCCGGACGTGCCGACGTACTGGATGGACGTGACCGAACTGGCCAACTGGATCGCCGGCCGCGGTTACAGCTCCTGACGGACGGGCCGGTCTCCCCTGTGGAGGCCGGCCCGACACGACGGCGGCCACGCTCCCCACCGGGGGCGTGGCCGCCGTCGTGTCCGAAGCGGGTGTACGTCAGCGACCGGTGTCGCCTTCGCCGGTGCGCTGCTGCGCCATGTCGACGCCCTTGTCGATCTGGTTGTCGTACTTGCCGCCGGTGCGCTTGTCCGCCGCGTCACCCGCCTTCTCGATGCCCTGGTCGACCTGCTTGTCGTGCTTGTCCGCGAAGTCCTTGGCCTTGTCCATGAAGTCGCTCATGTCGGATCTCCCTTCGATACGTTGAATGCCTTCCCTAAGGCCGGGGGTACAAACGCCGGGTGGGCGGTTGCGGCCCTGGTGTCGGATCGGCTCGCGTCGGGTACCAACGGCCTCGATCGAGGAGGGCGACGTGGACGACGACGCTGGTATACCCGGGCGGGCACCGACCGCCGGACCGCGGCAGACCTGGGCCGGACTGCCCTGGCCGGTACGGACGGCGGTCACCTGGAGCGCCTGCCTGCTGGTGGTGACGGCCGGGCTGTGGCTGCTGGGGCAGATCGCCGTGCTGCTCGCGCCGCTTGCGGTGGCGCTGGCCGGCACGCTCTTCCTCGCCGCGCTGCTCGATCCGGTCCTGGTACGCCTGCGCCGGCTGCGGGTGCCGGCCGGGCTCGCCGCGCTGCTGAGCATCCTGCTGCTGCTCGGCATCCTGGGCGGTGCCGGCGTCCTGGTCTGGAACCTCACGGCGAGCCAGTTCGGCGAGCTGAGCCAGCAGCTCGACGAGGGGTTGCAGCGCACCCGCGACTTCGTCACGTCCAGCCTGCCGGTCACCGACCAGCAGCTCGACCGGCTCGTGGAGCAGATCCGGCAGGGCCTGAGCAGCGGTGCGCCCGACCCGGTCGCCGGGGCACGCAAGGTCGCCGAGGTCGCGGGCGCGGTGCTGCTCGCCCTGGTGCTGCTGTTCTTCCTGCTCAAGGACGGCCGCTCGATGTGGCGCTGGGTGCTGCGCCGGCTGACCGGCCCGCGCCGGGAGCTGACCGCCGAGGCGGGACGGGCGGGCTGGCGGACGCTCGGCGCGTACAGCCGGGGCACGATGATCATCGCGGCCATCGACGCCATCGGCATCGGGCTGGCCCTGGTCGTGTTGCGTGTCCCGCTGGCCCTGCCGCTCGCCCTGATCACGTTCCTCGGCGGGTTCGTGCCCATCATCGGCGCCACGGTGGCCGGTGCGGTGGCGGTGCTCGTCGCGCTCGCCGCGAACGGCCCCACCACCGCGCTGCTGACGCTGGCCGCGGTGATCGCCGTGCAGCAGATCGAGGGCAACCTGCTGGAACCACTGGTCATGCGGCGGCAGGTGCAGCTGCACCCGGCGGTCATCCTGGTCGTGGTCACCGCCGGCACGCTGGTGGCCGGGGTCGCCGGGGCGTTCGTGTCGGTGCCGATCGCTGCGGTGCTGTGGCGGGTACTGGACACCGTGCAGCGGCACCGCGCCGCCGAGCGGAGCGGCTCCGACGTTCCCGTACCGACCGCCGACCCGGGCCGCGCCGCCGACGCAGCGGGCTGATTCCGCCGCCGGTCAGGCGGGGTGCGGCTGGCGCAGGTGCGTGGTGAACCACGTACCTGCCTGGTCGGCCACCTGCTCCAGCGTGCCGGGCTCCTCGAACAGGTGCGTGGCGCCGGGCACGATCCGCAGCTCGGCGACCTCGCCCAGCGCGTCCCGGGCCTGCTCGTTGAGTGCGATCACCTGCTCGTCCAGGCCGCCGACGAGCAGGAGCGTCGGTGCGCGTACCGCAGTCAGTGAGCTGCCGGCCAGATCGGGCCGGCCGCCGCGGGAGACCACAGCGCCCACCCGGTCCGGCCGGGCCGCGGCGGCGACCAGCGCGGCGGCGGCGCCGGTGCTGGCGCCGAACAGCCCGATCGGGAGCCTCCCCAGTTCCGGGTCGGAGCCCATCCAGTCGACGATCCCGGCGAGGCGCTCGGCCAGCATGCCGATGTCGAAGCGCAGCTCGGCGGTGATCTCGTCCCGGGCCTCCTCGTCGGCGGTCAGCAGGTCGACGAGCATCGTGCCGAGCCCGCGCTCGTTGAGTGCACGCCCGACGGCCATGTTGCGCGGGCTGTGCCGCGAGCTGCCGCTCCCGTGCGCGAACAGCACCACCCCACCGGCTCCCGCCGGCACCACCACGTCCCCGACGAGCCCGCCGTCCACCACAGGCACCGAAACCTCACGCATTCCCCTCTTC
>NZ_LEKG01000142.1:0-20710 GCF_001029515.1 Micromonospora sp. RV43
CGCTCGACTTGCATGTGTTAAGCACGCCGCCAGCGTTCGTCCTGAGCCAGGATCAAACTCTCCAACAAAAACTTGTCGAACAGCATAACCTGGCAACAAAAGTGTTGCCAAAGGAATCCCAACCAGCCAAACCAAAAGGCCTGACCAGTACGGGGTATAAAACAATTGGCACTGGCTTTACAAGCACCCTGTTGAGTTCTCAAAGAACAACCACACACCAACCAGAAGCACCGCTACCAGCGGAACCCCCGTTTGGGGCAACCTCCCCAACCTACTCGGTCTTGCTTCCGTCGTCAACCTCGCGTTCGAGATGATCAACTTGGCTCGACCAGACCCACGCTGACGCTCACCGTTTCCGGTGGTCGTTGCTCTCGTGGGTTTCGGCGGACCGGCCGGCGTCGCTCTCGCGACCACCCGCCCGGCTCCCTGCCGGCTTTCGAACTCTACCCGGTCGGCTTCGCGTTCGCAACTCCGTGTCCCGGAGTGTCGAGCACCGCCCGAATCTCAGTCTGGCTCGGCGTCACCGCCACCAGCCTGGCGCCCGTTCTCGGCCGGTTTGCCCGGCCTCCCGCGTGCAGAGAGAAAGTTACGCGGACCCGCCCCGGAAGGCAAATCAATGATCGTCATTGGGCGAGCGTGACGGGTCCACCGGAATGCCGGCGTCGAAGAGAGCGTTCCGGAGCGGTCCCGTGCCAGAGTGGTCGGCATGGATGATCCGTCCCCGGTCCCGGCCGTCGCCGAGGACGCTCTGCTCGGCCTCCTGCTGCCGTTCTGGCAGTTGGTGATCGGGGCCGTCGTGCTCGCCGTACTGGTGCTGTCGATCAGGCGCCTGGCCCGGCGCGGCCCCTCCCGGATGACCACCGCTCTCCTGGTCACTGCGGCGGCGATCGCCGGTATCGCCGCTCTGGGCCTGCTCTTCGGAGGCTGACCGCGCTCAGAGCCGGCGGTTGGCCAGGCTGGGCAGCTCGGCGCGGATCGTCCGCAGCCGCTCCAGGTCGATCTCGGTGACCGCCAGTCCCGGACCGTCGGCGACCTGGCTCAGCACGGTCCCCCACGGGTCGACCACCATGCTGCGCCCGAAGCAGGTCCGGCCCGGGTCGTGGTCACCTGTCTGTCCGGCCGCCGCCACGAAGCACTGGTTCTCGATCGCCCGGGCCCGCAGCAGCACCTCCCAGTGGTCCCGCCCGGTGTGCATCATGAACGCTGCGGGCACCACGAGCAGTTCGGCGCCGCCGTCGGTCGCGAGCTGCCGGTACAACTCCGGGAACCGCAGGTCGTAACAGATGGACAGGCCGACCCGCAGACCCTCGACGTCGACCACCACTGGCTTCTCGCCCGGCGCGACGGTTGCCGACTCGAGGTAGGAGACGCGGCCGGGGATCTCCACGTCGTACAGATGGATCTTCCGGTAGGCGGCGGCGAGCGCGCCCTCGCGGTCGAAGACCAGGGAGGTGTTCCAGGTGTGCGCCGGGTCCGGACCCGCCTCGTGGAACGAGCCGGCGATCACCCAGATGCCCAGCCGGCGGGCGGTCTCCGCGAAGAACCGCCCCACAGTGCCGTCGACCGGCTCGGCCGGCGGCATCCGGTCGGCGTGACCGAGGTAGTCGACGTACTCCGGAAGGAGGGCGAGGTCCGCGCCGGCCGCCGCGGCCCTGACCAGCAGGGCCTCGGCGGCGGCGAGGTTCGCCGCCCGGTCGTCGCGGGCGTTGAGCTGGCAGACGGCGACGCGCATGACCCGAGGGTACGGGCGGAAGCAGGCGCGCGACAGGGCTCAGACGCTGGACAGGACGAGCGCCGCCGCGGCGAAGCCGAGTCCCGCGACCTGTGCCGGCCGAAGTCTTTCCCGGTCGACGGCCAGTGCGAGCAGGACGGTACTCGCCGGGTAGAGCGAGGCGATCGCGGCCACCACGCTCAGGTGCCCCCGGCCCGCCGCGGCGAGGAACAGCGCGTTCGCGGCGGAGTCGAGCAGGCCCGCGGCCGCGGCCCAGCCGAGCACCCGTCGCCCCAGGCGCAGGCGTGCGCCGGTGCGGACGGCGAGCGCGAGGCCGAACGCGATCGAGCTGACGCGTACTGCCAGAACCGGCCACATGCCGGCGGCCTCGTCGGCCTGGCCGAGCAGCGCGAAGAAGACGCCGAAGAGCAGTCCGGCGGCCAGCGCCATGCCGATCACGCGGCCGGAGACGCGGCGTGCCGCGCCGCGCTCCCCCAGGCTGACCAGCCCGATGGCGACCACGGCGAGCCCGGCGCCGCCGAGCGCAACAGCACCCGGCGAGTGTGCGAGGACCAGGCCGGCGACGATCGGCACGATCGCCGCGGTGATCGCGGTGACGGGCGCGACGACAGCCATCACGCCGGTGGCGAGCGCGCGGTAGAGCAGCATGACGCCGCCCGCGCCCGCCACGCCGGCGAGCAGTCCCCACCCCAGGTCGAGCGGGCTCGGCGTGCCGGGCACCACGAGGACGAGGACGAGCAGCAGCGGAACGCTGAGGATCTGCGACACGACAGTCACGGCGATCGGGTCGGCGCGCCGGGACGCCTTGCCGCCGGCGAAGTCGGCCGTGCCGAAGGCCAGCGCGGACACGGCGGCGAGGACAATGGGGAGCATCCCGCAGTCGTACCACAATAGTGACCGTGAAGGACAGTGTGATGACCGATACCGGTGGACGGGTCGGCGCGGTGACCTCAGCGGTCGCCCGCCAGGTACGTGACCTGCGAGCAGCACGCGGCTGGTCGTTCGAGGAACTGGCCGGCCGGTCCGGAGTCAGCAAGGGCATGCTGGTGCAGATCGAGGGGGCGCGCACCAACCCGAGCATCGGCACGCTCTGCCGGGTCGCCGACGCGTTCGGCGTCAGCATCGCCCGGCTGCTGGAGCCGGCCGAACAGAGCACGGTGCGGGTCAGCGCGGCCGACGAGGCGCCGGTGCTGTGGCGCGGCCCCAACGGCGGCCTGGCGCGTCTGCTCAGCGGCCTCGGCGAACCCGACCTGGTCGAGCTGTGGGACTGGCGGATGGAACCCGGGGAGGCGTTGCGGTCCCCCAACCACGCCCACGGCACCCGGGAGATCCTGCACGTGCTCGACGGCGCCGCCACTGTCACAGTGGACGGCGTCGACCACGACGTACGCGCCGGCGAGACGGTCGAGTTCCACGCCGACCGGGAGCACGGCTATCGCACGGCCGGTGACGGGCCGGTGCGCCTGATGATGGTGGTGGTCACCCCGTCGGGCGAGTGGGACCGGCGGACCCGCTCACGCGGACCGCGCCCGAGCTGACCCGGGCGCGGTCGCGAACGGCGGTATCAGGCCGACTTCTCCTCGCGGTCCCGCCGGCGCCGGCCGGTGAACTCGCGGGGCACGATCGTCGGGTTGACGTTCTCCAGGACGACCTCGCGGGTGATCAGCACCCGGGCGGCGTCGGGGTTGCTCGGCACCTCGTACATCACGGAGAGGAGCACCTCTTCCATGATCGCCCGCAGGCCGCGGGCGCCGGTGCCGCGGAGCATGGCCTGGTCGGCGATGGCCTCCAGCGCGGGCTGCTCGAACTCCAGCTCGACGCCGTCCAGCTCGAACAGGCGCTGGTACTGCCGGACCAGCGCGTTGCGCGGCTCGGTCAGGATCCGCACCAGGGCGCTGCGGTCGAGGCTGCGCACGTTGGTGATCACCGGAAGCCGGCCGATGAACTCGGGGATGAGCCCGAACTTCAGCATGTCCTCCGGCATGACCTGGCTGAAGATGTCGTCGGTCGACCGCTCGGACACCGACCGGAGCCGGGCGCCGAAGCCGGTGCCGCCGGAGCCGGTGCGGGCCTCGATGATCTGGTCGAGCCCGGCGAACGCGCCACCGCAGATGAACAGCACGTTCGTGGTGTCGATCTGGATGAACTCCTGGTGCGGGTGCTTGCGCCCGCCCTGCGGCGGCACGTTGGCGACGGTGCCTTCGAGCATCTTCAGCAGCGCCTGCTGCACGCCCTCGCCGGAGACGTCACGGGTGATCGACGGGTTCTCCGACTTGCGGGCGATCTTGTCGACCTCGTCGATGTAGATGATGCCCGTCTCGGCGCGCTTGATGTCGTAGTCGGCGGCCTGGATCAGCTTCAGCAGGATGTTCTCGACGTCCTCACCGACGTAGCCCGCCTCGGTGAGCGCGGTGGCGTCGGCGATGGCGAACGGGACGTTGAGCATCCGGGCGAGCGTCTGCGCCAGGTGCGTCTTGCCGCAACCCGTCGGGCCGAGCAGCAGGATGTTGGACTTGGCCAGCTCGACGCCGTCCGTGCCGGAGCCCGGCGCGCCTGCGGCCTCGGCCTGGATCCGCTTGTAGTGGTTGTAGACCGCGACGGCGAGCGCCTTCTTGGCCTGCTCCTGACCGACGACGTAGTTGTCGAGGAACTGGCAGATCTCCATCGGCTTGGGAAGCTCTTCCCACTTCACCTCGCCGGACTCGGCCAGCTCCTCTTCGATGATCTCGTTGCAGAGGTCGATGCACTCGTCGCAGATGTAGACACCAGGGCCCGCGATGAGCTTCTTGACCTGCTTCTGCGACTTGCCGCAGAACGAGCATTTCAGTAGGTCGCCGCCGTCACCGATCCGTGCCACCTACGTTCTCCCTGCACTCGTCGGCCGGAACGCCGGCCCTGACCTGCGAGCGCCGGAGCGCCCGTCCGTCCTGTCGTCCCACCATGCTGTCGGCTCCACCTGATCCGACCGGCGGAGCGGTACAGACCCGACGTTACCCGGTGGCCGGGTTTTCTCCGACCCCCAAAACGGGTGTGTCAGAGGTCGACCGGGAACGATACCCCGACCGACCTCCGACCACACGTTGCTCAGCCCGCGGCGTGCGACGCCAGCAGACCCTTCTTGCGGCTGGTCAGGATCGTGTCGACCAGCCCGTACTCCTTGGACTCCTCGGCCGTCATGATCTTGTCACGGTCGATGTCCTTGCGAACCTGCTCGATCGGGCGGTTGCAGTGCCGGGAGAGCATGTCCTCCAGCTGCGTCCGCATCCGCAGGATCTCCCGCGCCTGGATCTCGATGTCCGAGCCCTGGCCGTAGCCGCCCTCGGTGGCCGGCTGGTGGATGATGATCCGGGAGTTGGGCAGCGCCATCCGCTTACCCGGCGTGCCCGCGGAGAGCAGCACCGCCGCCGCGCTCGCCGCCTGCCCGAGGCAGACGGTCTGGATGTCCGGGCGGACGTACTGCATGGTGTCATAGATCGCCGTCATGGCGGTGAAGGAGCCACCGGGCGAGTTGATGTACATGATGATGTCGCGGTCCGGGTCGGTGCCCTCCAGCGTCAGCAGCTGGGCCATCACGTCGTTGGCCGACGCGTCGTCCACCTGCACGCCGAGGAAGATGATCCGGTCCTCGAAGAGCTTGTTGTACGGGTTGGACTCCTTCATCCCGTACGACGTGCGCTCGACGAACGACGGCAGAACGTAGCGGTTGTGCACGGCCGCGAACTGGGGCGGCAGGCTCAGGTCGGTCATCGTCAGCTCCTCGGTCAGCTCAGGGTCCCGGCGCCATCCGGAACCTGCGCGGCCCCGATGATCACCTTGTCGATGAAGCCGTAGTCCATGGCCTCCTGGGCGGTGAACCAGCGGTCACGGTCCGAGTCCGCCTCGATCTGTGCCTGGGACTGGCCGGTGTGGAACGCGACCCGCTCCTGGAACATCCGCTTGGTGTAGAGCATCTGCTCGGCCTGGATCGCGATGTCCGACGCGGTGCCGCCGAGGCCACCCGAGGGCTGGTGCATCATGATCCGCGCGTGCGGCAGGGCGTAGCGCTTGCCCTTGGTGCCCGCGCAGAGCAGCAGCTGGCCCATGGAGGCGGCCATGCCCATCGCCACGGTCGAGACGTCGTTGTCGATGTACTGCATGGTGTCGTAGATCGCCATGCCGGAGTAGACCGAGCCACCCGGCGAGTTGATCCAGAGGAAGATGTCGCGGTCCGGGTCCTCCGCCGCGAGCAGCAGGAGCTGCGCGCAGATGCGGTTGGCCACCTGGTCGTTCACCTCACTGCCCAGGAAGATGATCCGTTCCTTGAGCAACCGGTTGTAGACCGAGTCGTCGAGGTTGCCAATGGAGTCGCCACCGCGGGCCTCGTTCACCCGGAGCGACTTCTTGGGGATGTGCATGTCGGTCATGGCAGCCCTTCGCTCTCCGTACCGTCCTACCCGACACTAACCGCTCAGCCGGGAGGCGTACTCCCGGTCGGGGCACTGTTCGCTCTCAGCGCAGTCACCCGCACGGCGTACCCCGGAAAGGGTTTCGGCCGCCTCCCGGCGCGCAGCGCGGGACGGCGGCCGACACCCCCGATGGTCAGTGCTGGTGGTCGTGCTCGGCCTCGTTCTGGGCCCGCAGCGCGTCGAGGGAGACCTCGTTGCCCGCCGAGTCCTTGATCTTGATCTTCTCCATCACCGCGGCGAGCGCCTTGCCCCGGCGGACGTCGCCGAAGACGGCCGCGGCGGCGCCGGAGCGGACCAGCTGGTCGTAGTACTGCTGCGGGGCCATGCCGGCACGCTGCGCCCGGTGCACGATCTCGTGACCGAACTCGTCGTCGGAGACCTGCACGTCCTCGGCGTCGGCCAGGGTGTCCAGCAGGAGCTGGATCTTGACGCCGTCGGTCGCCGCCTCGGTCAGCTCGGTGTCGATCTGCTCCTCGGTCTTCTCCTCCGCCGCGAGGTATTCCTCCAGGGAGGCGCCGATGCGCTCGAGCTGGTCGACCATCGCGGCCTTGCGGCTCTCGACCTCCTCCTTGACGACGCCCTCGGGCGCCGGCACCTCGGCGGCGGCCACCATCTGCTCCAGGGCCTTGTCACGGGCGGCGTAGATCTGCTCGACCTGCTTGCCCCGGGTGACCCGCTCCCGCAGGTCGGCGCGCAGCTCGTCGATGGTGTCGAACTCGCTGGCCATCTGCGCGAAGTCGTCGTTGAGCTCGGGGAGCTCCTTCTCCTTGACCGTGCGGACGGTCACCGCCACGTCGGCGTCACGGCCGGCGTAGTCGCCGCCGACGAGCTGCGTGGTGAAGGTGGTGCTGTCGCCGGCGGCCAGGCCGACCAGCGCCTCGTCCAGACCCGGCAGGAGCTGCTTGCTGCCCACCTCGTGCGAGATGTTGCTCGCCGAACCGCCCGGGACCTCCTCGCCGTCAACAGTGGCGTTCAGGTCGATCTGCACGAAGTCGCCCTCCTGGGCGGCCCGCTCGACGGTCTTCAGCGTGGCGAACCGCTCGCGCAGGCTGTTGATCTGCTCGTCGATCTCGCTGTCGGCGATCTGGATCTCGTCGACGGTCACCTCGATGGTGGCCGGGTCCGGCAGGGTGATCTCCGGCCGGACGTCCACCTCGGCGGTGAAATTGAGCGAGTCGCCGTCGTTGAACTCCGTGATGTCGACCTCGGGACGGCCGAGCGTCTTCAGGTCGTGCTCCCGGACCGCGGCGAGGATGTTCTGCGGGATGGCCTCCTGGATCGCCTCGTTGAGGACGGTCCCCCGGCCCACCCGCTGGTCGATCACCGCGCTGGGGACCTTGCCCCGGCGGAAGCCGGGAACCTGGACCTGCTGGCCGATCTCCCGGTACGCCTTCTTGAGGCTCGGCTCGAGCTCGACGAACGGCACCTCGATGGCGAGCCGCACGCGCGTCGGGCTCAGAGTCTCGACGGTGCTCTTCACAGGCGTACTCCTTGACGGATCTGGGTGTTGAGTCTGGGGCGTGATTGCGCGCATCGAGTGTAGGCGAGCCGGCCGACGGCATCGGCAGGGCCCGGGTACCGCGCGGAAAAAACCGGCGGTTCCCGGGACGATCCGGTCGCGAACGACAGTCGGGGTGGCGGGATTTGAACCCACGGCCCCTCGCTCCCAAAGCGAGTGCGCTACCAAGCTGCGCCACACCCCGGTGGCGACGAAGAGTGTATGCCGTCCGGCCCCTCGCGCGGGTGACCGGGGCACGGCGCGCGGTGTGGCGGGTGGCGTCGGGTGCCGCCGGGTGGCGTCGGGTGGCGTCGGGTGGCGTCGGGCGCCAGTTCGGGGAAGTGGCTGGGTCCGGGGGCGCAGGAAGGCGCCACCTCGCCGAAATTGTGTGGATCTTGACGGTCGGCGGCGTGCGCGGGGTACGCGCTGCACGGCGGCGGGGGTGATTCGGTACGCTGTCGGCGCGCCCTGCTGTGGTGGGGCGCTCGCGGGCGTAGCTCAATGGCAGAGCTTCAGTCTTCCAAACTGACGGTGCGGGTTCGATTCCCGTCGCCCGCTCCACGGCCTCCGGCCCCGGTCAGAGGACGCATCCCCCGAGCCTGGGCCGGTCGGCGACTCCCCCGCTCGGGCCAGCCGCGGCCATCAGCTGCTCCGGCCGCCTGCGAGGATCCGCCTCACGAACTCAACGGCCGGGCCCCTGGAGCGCCGAAGCCAGCAGTTCGTACGTGGCCTGGTCGAAGGCGACCAGGCGGACGTGCTCGACGTTCGTCGGTGTCGCTCTGATGGTCGAGATCGCGATCTTCGCTGCCTGGTCGGTCGGGAACCCGTACACACCAGTAGCGATGGCGGGGAAGGCGACGCGGCGAGCGGCGATCTCATCGGCAACCTCAAGGCTGCGCCGGTAGCACGACGCCAGGACATCGGCCTCACCGTAGCCGCCGCCTTCCCACACCGGGCCGACGGTGTGAATGACATGGCGTACCGGTGGGTCAAGATCGAACGCCGGCGTGGCGACCGCGTCGCCCGGATCGCACGGTGCCAGGGCAGCACCCGCCTGGGCCAGCCGCGGTCCGGCTGCACGATGAATCGCCCCGTCCACACCGCCGCCACCCAACAGCGACTCATTCGCCGCGGTGACGACGGCATCGACGTCCTCTTGGGTGATGTCACCGAGGACAACTTCGATCACAGGCACGGATCGATGATGCCACCAGAGCACCTCGGCCGGCAGATGACCCCGCCGCTCTCATCGACCGAGGAACCCCACGACGGCGTCGCGCAGATGCCGGTCCGGCTCGCGAGGTTTCAAGGTCCGGGCCGGAGAATGTAGCGACGCCGGAGGCCCACCGCACCGCTCGACCCGGTGCTCCGCCGTGGCGCGTCCACCGTCGCCCGGGTGCCTAGTAGTGGTCCTCGATCGGCCGGCGTGCCTCGTCGAACAGCGCCGGCCCGTCGTACCGCACCGGGCGCGGCGCGGGCGTCGCAGGCTTGACCTGCTCGAACTGCTCGGTGGACAGCGCGTACACGACCCGGCCCAGGCCTGATGCGTTGATCGCCACTGTGCACATCGGGCAGGGCTGGCAACTGGTGTACATGGTGGTCGCGACGGCCGCCTCGGGGGCGAGCTGCCGGGCGGCCCAGCGGGCCAGCTTCAGCTCCGGGTGGGCGGTGACGTCCTTGTCGGAGACCACAGTGTTGTGGTCCTCGATCAGGACGGTGCCGTCCGCGCCGACGAGCAGCGACGCGAACGGCCGCTCGCCGGACGCGCCGGCCCGGTCGGCGAGTTCCACGGCGCGGCGCAGGAACGCCTCGTCGTCGGGTGTCATCAGCCCTCCACGTGTTCAGTCTGCGGCGATCTGCTCGACGGCTCGGGCGGCCACGGCGAGCAGGGCCGGGTCGCCGCTGCGGGCGTACGCGTCGCTCAGGGTGTCGATGAATTTGATCGCGTGCGCGTCCCCGGTGTCCAGCGCCCGCGCCATGACCTCGTCGAGTTCCGGCCCGGCGGCCGGCGGGAGGGCACGGGCCCCGGCCGGGGCGTAGGCGGCGGTGACGGCGGCGGTCGCCGCCCAGGCGGCGGCCAGGCTCGGCCGCCACAGCGCCGGCGGCAGGGCCGGCAGCGTACGCAGGACGGCGTTCGGCGCGGTGGCTGCGTGCACGAGCATCACCGGACCGGCGTACCCGTGTGTGCCGTGCCGGACCACGGCGGCGTCGACGACAGCGGCGAGCCGGGCAGGCACGTCGCGCCACGGCTCACCGGCCAGCTCGCGGTCGAAGAGGTCGAGCCAGTCACCGGCACGTGGTTGGACAGCCACCCGTCGCGCTCGGGACCGGTGTGGCGTACGCGCTCGTACGCCTCGTCGAGTACGGAGTTCAGCACACCGGGAAGCGTCCGACCTGAAGTGTGGTTCAGGTCAAGCGGCGGCGGATCCGCGCCATGTCCTCCTCGGGGAGCGCGTCGGCGACCAGCAGCCGGGGCAGCAGCTCCGTCTCCAGCGTCGTGGCCCGGAACACCAGCGCCACGGTCACGTCGTGGTCGGGCCGGTGCACGACCTCGACCGGGTCTCCGGCGCCGACGCTGCCCGGCGTGACCACCCGCAGGTACGCCCCGGGCCGTACCTCCTCGGTGAACCGCTTGATCCAGCCGCGTTCGCCCAGCCACCCCTGGAACGTGCCGCAGGGGATGCGCGGGCAGGAGACCTCCAGCACCAGGTCCGGCCCGATCCGCCACCGCTCGCCGATCAGCGTGCCGTTGACGTCCAGCCCGGTGGTGGTCAGGTTCTCGCCGAAGCTGCCGTCGGCGAGCGGACGGCCCAGCTCGGCCTCCCAGTGGTCCAGGTCCTCCCGGGCGTACGCGTAGACCGCCTGGTCGGTGCCGCCGTGGTGGGCCACGTCGTAGACCCGGTCACCGGCGAGCCCGACGTCGCCGTTGCCCTTGGGGCCGGGCGCGGTGACGGCGACCCGGCCGTCCACGGGCCGCTTGTCGATGCCGGTGGCGCCGATCCCCTTCCACGGGTTCGGTTGCGGTCGGCCCACGTTGACGGAGATCACCCTCATGACGGCGACGGTATGCGGCCGGGCGCCGGACCGGCCAGTCCATTCCCCCGGGCCGGGTGCGCGGCGAGGCGGCGCGGCCTGCGTACGATGCGGGCCGGACATCCTCGTCGGGTGGTGGAGGTAGCCGCGGATGGCAGGCCAGCAGGACGGTTTCGCCCTCGGCGTGGACCTCGGCACCTCGAACACGGTGGCGGTGCTGCGCTGGCCGGACGGGCGGACCCGGCCGGTGCTCGTCGACGGCCACCCGATCCTGCCGTCCGGCGTGTACGCCGACGCGGACGGTCACCTGCACGTCGGGCGGGACGCGCAGCGCCTGGCCCAGGCCGACCCGGCCGGCTACGAGCCGAACCCGAAGCGCCGGGTCGACGAGGAGACGGTGGAGCTGGGCGGGCGGGCGTACCGGCCGGCGGAGCTGCTGGCCGCGACGCTGCGCGCGGTTGCGGACGCGGCGGTGGCGGCGGTCGGGATGCTGCCCCCGGCGGTGGTCACCCACCCGGCGGCCTGGACGCCGGCCCGCCGTCAGGTGCTGCACGACGCGCTGGAACTCGCCGGCTGGCCGGCGGCGGCCGAGCACACGCTGGCCGGGCCGATCGCGCCCGGCACCCGCCTGCTGCGTGAGCCGGTGGCCGCGGCGCGCTACTTCACGCAGGTGCTGCGCCGGCCGGTGCCGGTGGGCGGTGCGGTGGCGGTGTTCGACTTCGGCGGCGGCACGCTCGACGTGGCGGTGCTGCGCAACGAGGGCGCCGATCCGTGGGGAGACTCCGGCTTCCAGCTGGTCGCCACCGGCGGGATCCCCGACCTCGGCGGTCTCGACCTGGACGCGGCCCTGCTCGGGCGGCTCGGCGAGCTGGTCGGCCCGGCCCATCCGGGCGAGTGGGCCCGGCTGACCGACCCGGCGACCACCGCGGAGCGGCGGGACCGCCAGCAGCTGTGGGACAACGTGCGCGGCGCGAAGGAGATGCTGTCCCGGGCCATGGTCGCGCCGGTCGCCGTACCGGGGGTGGAGGCGGCGGTGCCGCTGTCCCGGGAGGACTTCGAACGCCTGGCCGCGCCGCTGCTGGCCCGGGCCGTGACGGAGACCCGCGAGGTGACCGCCGCCGCCGGGCTGCGTCCGGAGCAGCTCTCCGGTCTGTTCCTGGTCGGCGGGTCGACCCGGGTGCCGCTGGTGGCCCGGCTGCTGCACGCCGAGCTGGGCATCGCGCCGACGGTGCTGGAGCAGCCGGAGATGCCTGTCGCCGAGGGCGCGCTCACCGACCTGCCGCTGCCCCGGCGGTCCGGCCGTCCCGGCGTGCCGGTCCAGGCCGCGCCGGCACCACCCGCGCCGGCCCAGCCCGAATCGACACGGCCCGCGCCGCCCGCGGGCGGGACCGACGCCGGCACGGCCAGCGCCGCCACGGTCCCGGCCGGTGCGACGAGGCCGAACCCGACCGCGCCGCTCGGCGGTCCGGACGCCGCGTCCGCCGGACCGCACGGCACGCTGGTCGCCGACGGCCCCGTCCCGCAGACGGCCGCCACGAGGTACGACGGCACGCCGGGCCCGGTTCCGCCACAGCCCACGAGGTACGACGGCATGCCGGCCGCCCACGGTCCGGTTCCGCCGCACCCGGCCGCGGGCTACGGCGTACCCGGACCGTCCGCTCCCCCGCCCGGCGGCTGGCAGCCCGGCGTACCCGGAGCGCCCTTCTCCCCCGCGCCGGGCGGTGTCCGGCCGGGCGGCGGCCGGCCACGGCGCGGCCGGTGGATCGCGCTCGGCGCCGGCCTCGTGGTCGTCGCCGTGGCGGCGTCGGTGCTGCTCTGGGTGTTCCGGGACCGGCACCCGGCGCTGGACTTCCACACCGCGGAGCTGGTGAAGACTGTGTCCGCCGGTGACACGCGGCCGGACCAGATGTTCACCGCGACGCTCGGGGAACGCGCCTACCTGGCCCGTTCGCTGCCTGACGACCACCTCCACGTGACTGCCGTCGAGGCGGCCACCGGCAAGACGGTCTGGGAGGGGCGGACCGACGCGACAGCGCAGCGGTGGGCGGGGATCCGGGCGCTGCCCGACGGGCTGCTCGTCCTCGGCGACGCCACCGGAAGCGACTCCCCCCGCGTGCTCGCGGTGCTCGACGGCGATTCCGGCAAACAGCGCTGGCGGACCGACGTCGGCCGCGACGACACCCTGTACCTCGGGCCCGACACGATCGTCCGGCTGGACCGCACCGGCGAACGCCTGGTCGGGCTGCGGCTTGACGACGGCCGGCAGCGGTGGGAGCGGCCCAACCCGCGCACCGAGTACGGCGACGCGCGCACGAAGGTGGTACCGGTCGGCACCGGCGCGGCGCTGGACGGGCCCGGCAACGCCGAGGGCTCGCCGCTCGCCCCGTGGGCGGGGAAGGCAGACCGGCTCGTGCAGGTCGGCGCGGACCGGTCGGTCCGGGTCGTCGACATGCGCAGCGGGAAGATCCTCAAGGACCGGGGCAACGTCGCCGGGCTCGACGATCCGGTGGCCGCCCGCGACGACCGGCTGTACGTGGCGGAGAACGAGCGCGGCCTGCGGCTGCTCGCCTACGACCTGGGCGGTCTCGGCACGCCGAGCGTGCTGTACGAGGCGCCGGAACAGGGCGGCCGGGTGAAGGATCTCGTCACCTGCGGGGAGCGTCGCGTGTGCCTGCTGGAGACGCCCGGCAGCGGCACCGACGACACGCGGGTGGTGGCGGCGACCGAGGGTGAGGGCACCCGGCAGTGGCCGGCGCCGCGCGCCGAGTCGCTGGTGCCGGTCGGTGAGCACGTGCTGGCCGGGCGGGACTCGCCGGACGCGGTGACGCTGTTCGCGCCGGACGGCGCGGCGGTGCTGCGCGACCGGGACGGGACGGCGGTCCGGTTGGACGCCGGCAACCTGCTGATCTTCTCCGAGGCGCCGAGCGCGTACGAGGACGACCGCGTACTCGCGGGGACGGCGGTGGACGGCAAGCCGGTCGAGATGGGGCAGCTCAAGCAGATCCGCAGCGAGTCCTGCTCGTGGAACACCGAGATGCTGGTGTGCGGCGCGGAGAAGGAGTTCCGGTTGTACCGGTTCGCCGGCTGACCGGAAGTGAGCTTGACAGCGATCGATGCCTCGGCTGGTGTGAACGGCAGAGAGATCGACGTTCGTCAGGAGGCCCCGTGTTCGTCCGACGACGGTGGACCGCACTCGCCACCACCAGCATCCTGATCGCCGCGGCGCTGGCCCATCCCGGGCCGGGCGCCGCCGCACCGCCCTCCCCCGCGATCACGCTCGCCCCCACCGAGACCGCGCTGGTCCGCGTGCGGCTCGCCGACCGGGCGCAGCTCGACCGCCTGGTCGCCGGCGGCGCCGACCTGGCCAACCGTCCCCGCTCGCGCGACGGCGAGTGGACCGCCGACCTGGTCCTCACCGGACGGCAGCTCGCCGACCTCACCCGGCAGGGGGCCACCGCCGTGCAGGTGGTGCAGCGCGCCGACGACGGGGCCCGGCACCTGGCCGAGAGCCGCCGCGCCGCGCAGGAGCGCACCCGCGCCGGGCTGCGTACGAGCGGCGCCGCCGCTGTCGACACGCTCCAGTTCCTCCAGGCGTACTGGTGGACCACCGGCGGCCGGACGTTCCTCCAGGCCCAGGTCGCCACCACCGCCACCGACGACCCGGACGTGGAGATCACTGTGAGCTGGCGGACGGCCGACGGTGCCACCGGCTCGTTCCCGCTGTACCGCTTCGAGGACTCGGGCGAGTACCAGTACCACTACGCGCTGCCGCAGCCCGTGCCGAGCCGTCCGGTGCAGCTCACTGCCACCTCCACGCTGGGCGGCACGAGCCGGCCGGTGACGCCGTCGCTCTGGCCGAACGCGACCCCGCCGCCGCAGCCGGCCGGCTATCAGAAGGACTTCATCGACGCCTACCTGACGCCCGTCGACATCAAGGCGCGCATCGCCCGGCTCGGCCGCCAGTACCGCGACCTGGTGGACGTCATCGACCTGCCGAACAAGACCCAGGGATACCGCCGGACCGCCGCCGCCTACCTGGGCGACCCGGCGGCCGCCGCCGTGGTGGTGGAGTCGGTCCGCTTCGGCGACCAGGGCATGAACGGCGTGCAGGTACGCACCGTCGACCCGGGCCGGCCGAACCGGCCGCTGAACATGCGCTACCGGGACCGGGTGCTGACCATCTCGCTGGCCACCGACGGCGCGGGCAAGGTCACGAGCACCACCGACGACGTCGCCGCCCTGATCAACGCCCCGCGGGGCGCCCGCTTCCGGGCCACTGTGGAGGACGGCTCGGCGGGGCTGCCGATGCCGGTGGCCGGGCCGGTACGCCTCGACGACGGCTTGCAGGGCACCGAGGTGCCGTCCCGGCCGTGGACGGTGCAGGCGCTGCGCATCGGCAAGCACCGCGACGGCTCCCGGATCGGCGTGCTGGCGTACTCGCAGGAGCACGCCCGCGAGTGGGCGACCCCGCTCGTCACGCTGGAGTTCGCCGAGCGGCTGCTGGCGAACGCGCGTACCGACGCGGCGACCCGCAAGCTGCTGGAGCAGGTGGACGTGTTCGTCATCCCGACTGTGAACCCGGACGGCGCGAACTACTCGTTCCACGACTACAACTTCCAGCGCAAGAACCTGGTCAACCACTGCACCGGCGCCTCCCGTGACCCGAAGAACCGCACCATGTGGGGCGTCGACGTCAACCGCAACTACACGGTCGGATCCCTGTTCGACGGGTACGTGGGCGCGAGCGCCAACTGCCTGTCCGGCAACTACGCGGGCACGGCGGAGCTGTCCGAGCCGGAGAGCCGCAACGTGATCGACCTGGCCAAGGCCCACCCGAACATCAAGTTCGCGATGAACGTGCACTCGTACGGCGGCTACTTCATGTGGCCGCCCGGGGCGTACAAGGCCGACGGGCGGGTGACGCTGCCGCGCCCGTCGATCGACGAGTCGACGCTGTTCCTGGGCAGCGCCCGGCGCATCGTGGGCGCGATCGCGGCCGAGCGCGGCACCGTCACCTGGCCGTCGCAGACCGGCCCGGTCGCCGACGTGCTCTACTCGGCGGCCGGCAACTCGGCCGACCAGCTCTACTACGAGCTGGGCATCTTCGCCTGGGACTTCGAGGTCGGGAACGACAGGTGGAACGAGACCACCGGTCAGTGGGACGGCGTCGGCTTCCAGCCGCCGTTCGACGAGGCGCACGCCGAGGCGCAGGAGTACGCCGGCGGCCTGGTGGAACTGGTCCGCGTCGCCCGCGACTACGCCGCCGACAACCCGGTCCGGCGCTGACCGCAAGCGGTCCCCGGCCGGTGGAGTCCGGCCGGGGACCGCTTCAGCTCGTCCGGGGCGGGTCGGCCCTGCCTGGCTCAGTCCGCGGTGCCGAGGTCGCGGAACACGGCGAGCGCGCCCGGGTCGTCGATGGTCGCCGGGACCGGCTCGTCGCGCCCCTCCACCAGGCCCCGCATGGTGCGGCGCAGGATCTTCCCGGAGCGGGTCTTCGGCAGCGCCGGGACCACTGTCACCCGGCGGAACGCGGCCACCGGGCCGATCCGCTGCCGGACCAGCGCGACCAGCTCGGCGGCGAGCGCGTCCGGGTCCACGTCGGCGCCGGCCTTGAGCACCACGTACCCGCTGGGCACCTGCCCCTTGAGCGCGTCGGCCACGCCGATCACCGCGCACTCGGCCACCGCCGGGTGCGTCGCCAGGACCTCCTCCATCGCGCCTGTGGACAGGCGGTGCCCGGCCACGTTGATGACGTCGTCGGTGCGGCCCATCACGTACAGGTAGCCGTCCTCGTCGAACCGGCCGCCGTCGCCGGTCAGGTAGTGACCCGGGAACGTGGACAGGTAGGAGCGGACGAACCGCTCGTCGTCACCCCAGAGCGTGGGCAGACAGCCGGGCGGCAGCGGCAGCCGGATCACGATCGAGCCGTCCGTGCCGGGCGGCACGTCCCGGCCCGCACCGTCGACCACGCGCACGTCGTAGCCGGGCACCGGCACCGACGGCGACCCCGGCTTGATCGGCAGCGGCTCCAGGCCGCGCGGGTTGGCCGCCACCGGCCAGCCGGTCTCCGTCTGCCACCAGTTATCGACCACCGGTACGCCGAGCCGCTCCCCCGCCCAGGCCCAGGTGTCCGGGTCCAGCCGCTCACCGGCGAGGAAGAGGGTACGCAGCGCACTCAGGTCGTACCGGGAGATGTGGCTGCCGTCCGGGTCCTGCCGGCGGATCGCCCGGATCGCGGTGGGCGCGGTGAACAGGGCGGCCACCCGGTGCTCGGCGGCGACCCGCCAGAACGCCCCGGCGTCGGGGGTGCCGACCGGCTTGCCCTCGTAGAGCACGGTGGTCGCGCCGGTGAGCAGCGGCGCGTACACGATGTAGGAGTGGCCGACCACCCAGCCCACGTCGGAGGCGGCCCAGAAGACCTCGCCCGGCTCGATGCCGTAGACGTTGCGCATCGACCACCGCAGCGCCACCGCGTGCCCGCCGTTGTCCCGCACCACGCCCTTGGGCCGGCCCGTGGTGCCGGAGGTGTAGAGGACGTAGAGCGGGTCGGTGGCGGCCACCGGCTCGCACGGCGCCGGTTCCGCGTCCGCCATCACCTCGGCCCAGGTCAGGTCGCGGCCGGGCACCAGCGGGGCCGGCTCCTGCGGGCGCTGCACCACCACGCAGCGCTCCGGCGCGTGCGCGGCCTCGTCGAGCGCGGCGGCGAGGATCGGGTGGTACGGCACCACCCGGTCGGCCTCGATGCCGCAGGAGGTCGCCACCACCACCTTCGGCCGCGCGTCGTCGATCCGGACGGCCAGCTCGTGCGCGGCGAAGCCGCCGAAGACCACCGAGTGCACCGCGCCGATCCGGGCGCAGGCCAGCATGGCGATCGCCGCCTCCGGGACCATCGCCAGGTAGAGCAGCACCCGGTCGCCCCGGCCGACGCCGAGACGGCGCAGCGCCCCGGCGAACCGGGCGGTCTCGGCGAGCAGTTCGGCGTACGTGAGCGTGCGGACCGCTCCGGTCACCGGGCTGTCGTGGATCAGCGCGGGCTGGTCGCCACGCCCGGCGGCGACGTGCCGGTCCAGCGCGTTGTGGCAGGTGTTCAGCACCCCGTCGGGGAACCAGCGGTACAGCGGCGCCGCCGAGTCGTCGAGGATGCGCTCCGGCGGGATGACCCAGTCGATGTCGGCCGCCGCGTCCCGCCAGAAGCCGGCCGGGTCGGCGATGCTCCGCTCGTACGCTGATCGATACGCGCCCATGCCGTCATGCTGCTCCGCGGCGCCACGCCGGCACGACGGCCGGACGGGTCCGGTGCGCCGGAAGCACACCCCGGCTCGCTGAACGGCCGCTCACGGCGCTGGGCGGTACCCGTCGCCTGTCGTTCCGGCGGCCCGGGCGTCGAGGACCCGGCGGCCCGGGTCGCGTCGCCGAAGGCCGACGAGCAGCGGTGACGGCTCAGCCCAACGGGCGACGGATGAAGCCCGCGGGGCGGGGTAAGGCAGCACGGTCCTGGTGGAGCGACGACCGGTGTCGCGGCGTACCGCGGCCGGGCACGCGGGCGGGCGGCGCGAATGCCGCCCGCCCGCGCATCCCGGGGCCGACCCGGGCAAACCGAGTTTGATCAATGACGGGCATCGACTAGCGTGCCCAGACGTGAAAACGAACCGGATCTTCCCGATCCTCCTGACCTGTGCCGTGCTGGGCCTCGCCGCGTGCGGCGACGAGAAGCCCTCGACCACGGCCGGGCCGGCAGCCACCTCGGCCTCCGCCGCACCCTCCTCGGCGGCCCCCTCGCCGTCGGCGGCCGCGATGAGCGACAAGGAACTCTGCACCGCCGCAGAGAAGATCAACAAGGACATGCGGGCGAAGCTCATGACCGTCGTGCAGGCGGGCGGCGACCTGACGAAGAAGACCGGCGCGATCCTGACCGAACTCGGTGACCGGGTGACCGAGCTCGCCGCGACCGCCGGCGACGGCAAGGCGGCCACCGCCCTGAAGGAGTTCGGCGCGGAGGCCGGCAAGGCGGGCGCGGCCGCCGACCCGGGCACCGCCGCCGACAACCCCGCCATGGAGAAGGCCAGCAAGGACATCAACGCCGCCTGCCAGACGGCCGGCGCGCCGACCACCTTCTGACACCGACGCCCCGGGTCGTCCGTCCGGCGCGTACCGGACGGACGACCTGTCGGCTCAGTTGCCGGTCACCCAGTTCCAGGCGGAGACCACCCACTCGGTCTGCTGGAGATACGCCACACCGACGCCGACCAGGAACAACGCGGTGACCAGGTGGGCGCCCCGGGCGCTGCGGCGCACCCGGCCGAACTGCCGCTCCAGGATCAGCCGGCCGAGCAGCCGGGCCAGCGCGAACAGGCCGACCGCGGTGAGCAGGCTGAGCACGAACGTCAGCAGCGGGGCGACCAGGTTGCCCCGGCCGGAGATCGCCCAGATGCCCCAGCACACGAACGCGAACAGCGCACCGGCGGCGCTCAGCTCCCCGCCCTTGCGCGCCTGGGCCAGGTGCCAGCTCATCGGCCGGCGGGGCGCCGGCTCCGCCGCCCAGTCGCCGTGCTCGACGGTGGGGAACTGCTCGGTACGGGGCGTACGCGACGGGCGCGGCTGACCGACCGCCGCCACCCCGCGCTGGAACGCGTCCCGCTGCGGGGGCACCACCCCCGGCTGGGGCGGCACCTCCACGGTGCGCTCGGCCCACGGCTGTGTCTGGTCCGCCATCTTCGTCCTCCCCCTCGACCGATTCCGGCCTCGGTTCCGAGGGTAGCCAGCCCGCAAATAGGGTGCCGACCCCCATCGCGGTGCGATACACACGTGCCGTGACTGACGTGGTGGTATCCCGGGCCGAGGACTTCGACGACATCGCGGCGCTGCTGGCGCTGGCCTTCCACGGCGATCTCGACCCCGAGGTGCAGGCGCTCGAACGCCCGATCTTCGAGCCGGACCGGTCGCTTCTGGTCCGCGACGGCGGCACGGCGGTGGCGCACGCCGCCGCGTTCAGCCGCGACCTCGCGGTGCCCGGCGCGGACCTGCCGGCCGCGCACGTGACGATGGTCGCTGTCGCGCCGACGCACCGGCGGCGCGGCCTGCTCACCACGCTGATGCGGCGCCAGCTGCGGGACGTCCGCGACGCCGGCCGCGAGCCGATCGCGGTGCTCTGGGCCAGCGAGGGCCGCATCTACCCCCGCTTCGGCTACGGGTCCGCGGCCCCGCGCTACGTGCTGTCGGTGGACACCACCGGCCTGCGGCTGCCCGCACCGGCGCCCGCCGAGGGGAGGCTGCGACTGGACCGTCCGGACGCGCACCGGGACGAGCTGGCCCGGCTGTACGAGCGGGTCCGCGCCGAGCGTCCCGGCTGGTCCCGGCGCGACGAGCGCTGGTGGTCGTACGTGCTGGCGGACCTCAAGGCGCACCGGGACGGCGCCACCGAGCGCCGGGTGCTGCTGCACGAGGGCGCCGAGGGCCTCGACGGGTACGCGCTCTACCGGACGAAGGACAGCTCGTCGGCCACCGGGCCGCAGGCCGAGGTGCAGGTCGGCGAGGTGGTGGCGGCGACGCCCGAGGCGTACACGGCGCTGTGGCGGCTGCTGCTCTCGGTCGACCTGACCCGCCGGCTGTCGTTCCCGATCGCGGCCCTGGACGAGCCGTTGCTGCGGCTGGTGGACGAGCCCCGCCAGCTCTCCCCGCAGCTCGCCGACGCGCTCTGGGTACGGGTGGTGGACGTGCCGGCCGCGCTCGCCGCCCGGCGCTACGCCACCGACGTCGACGTGGTGATCGAGGTCACCGACGAGCTGCTGAAGGAGAACACCGGCCGCTGGCGGCTGGTCGGCGGACGCGACGGCGCGCAGTGCACGCCCACCACCGCCCCGGCCGGGCTGGCGTGTGACGTACGCGCTCTCGGCGAGCTGTACCTCGGCGGCGCGAACCCGTACGCGCTGGCCGCCGCCGGCCGCGTCCGGGAGCTGATCCCGCACACGCTGACCGCGCTCACCCCCGCCTTCACCTGGCACC
>NZ_LEKG01000143.1:0-20698 GCF_001029515.1 Micromonospora sp. RV43
CCCCACCCCCGTCGACCCGCCACCTCCCTGACCTGGGTGCATCCCGCCCGTCAACCTCGCCACTTCGGTGAAGTGGTCCGGGTGCCCGGTCGCCACCGATGGTGATCCACACCTGGTCGGGGAGGTTGCGGCATCACGCACCGCTCGATCCCGCCACCTCCCCGAGGTGGCGCGCATGCCCCCAGGCGGCGGGAAGTGGGCGGTCGCGCCCGCTCAAACCGGTGTACGCGGTAACGGTCCTGCCCGCGATGGCGGCTGTGGTGTCCACGTGGCCGCCCGCCTACACGTAGACACGGATCGCGGCGGGACAGTCGTGCGGCAGCGTGGCGGCGACCCAGCCGCAGGAGCCCTGCCCGTCGAAGGCGGACGCGGCAGCCACCGGCCACGGCGTGCCGGTACGGATCAGCCGCAGCACCGTCACCGCGCCCGGCCCGTACCCCCGGGTATGGGCCGCAGCGCTGCGCGAACGCCAACGCCAGCCGGTCCCGGTCGATCCGTCCCCCGGCGGCCAGTCCGGCCACCACCGAACAGGCCATCTCGGTGTCGTCGGTCAAATCCCACGGCGCTCTGCGCACCGGTCCCGCATCGGGCTCGGACGCGCTCCCCGCGCCCGAGCCGCGCGCGGGATCGCGGGCGCTCCGCGCGCCGGTCCGCACGGGATCGCGGGCGCTCTTGTGTGCGGTTACGGTCCGAACGGGTGGATTGACGGCGGGTACGGCTGGGCATCACCGGCGTGCGCGGGATCGCCCGTCGATCCGGGCACCCTCCGGTCAGGCGTCAGCCCGGGCACCCTCCGGCGGGAGCGGAGCTCACTCGTCGGCGCCGGGCGCCACCGGTCGGGAGCGGGCGTCCACGAGCGGGTCGGGCGCGGCGGCGGCCACCGGGAACGGCGGCGGCGTCCCGCCGTAGCTCGGGCACAGCGCCTGGTGGTTGCACCAGTCGCACAGGCGGCTCGGCCGGGGACGGAAGTCCTGCCGGGCGGTGGCCTGCTCGATCGCCCGCCACAGCGCCACCACGGTGCGCTCGAAACGCACCAGCTCGTCGGCGTCCGGCGCGTAGTCGCAGACCTCGGCGTCCTTGAGGTAGAGCAGGCGCAGCACGCGCGGCACCACGCCCCGGGTGCGCCACAGCACCAGGGCGTAGAACTTGAGCTGGAACAGCGCGCGCGCCTCGAACGCCTCGCGCGGCGCCCCGCCGGTCTTGTAGTCGACCACCCGTAGCGCGCCGTCCGGCGCGACGTCGAGCCGGTCGAGGTAGCCCCGGATGAGCAGCTCGTCGTCCACCACCGCGGAGATCAGCGCCTCGCGCTCGGCCGGCTCCAGCCGGCGCGGGTCCTCCACCGCGAAGTAGCCGTCCAGCAGCGCCGTCGCCGACCGGAGGAACTCCTGCGGCCCGACGGCGTCGCCGTCGGCGAACAACGTCGCCAGCTCCGGCTCCTCGGTGACCAGACGGTCCCACTGCGGGACGACCAGGTCACCCGCCGACTCCGGGGTGCGCGCGGCGGCCGGCAGGTCGAACAGCCGCTCCAGCACGGCGTGCACGAGCGTGCCCCGGGCCTGCTCGACGGTCGGCCGCTCGGGCAGCCGGTCGATGCTGCGGAACCGGTAGAGCAACGGGCAGGTCTTGAAATCTGCCGCCCGCGACGGCGACAACGAGGCCCGCACGGTGACCGGCGCCGGTGCCGCCGTCTGGTCGCCGTGACTGTCGATCATCGGTTCCGCCGTCATGACCGGAAGGTTAGGGCACGCGTGTGACAGGGCCGGCGTCGCCGCACCGAAGCATGATCGGGATCGCGGCGCCCTGGGTCGTCCCCGGCTGCGGGGCTCGCTGGAGCTCAGCTCACGTAGCATCGGGCCGGTGCAGCAGCGGAGCCGAGGACCCCGCCGGCCGGGGCTCAGCCTCGGCCGGGTCCTCGGGGTGCCGCTGCGCGTCGACGCCTCGATGCTGCTGCTCACCGTCGTGGTCACGGTGCTGTACGCGGCGCTGGCCCGCCGCCAGCTCGACCTCGGCCCGCTCGGCGGCTACCTGGTCGGCGTCGGCTTCGTGATCTCCCTGCTCGGCTCCGTGCTGCTGCACGAGCTGGGCCACGCTCTGACCGCCCGCCGGTACGGCATCGGTGTGCGGGGGATCACGCTGGAACTGCTCGGCGGCTACACCGAGATGGACCGCGACGCCCCCAGCCCCCGGGTCGAGCTGCTGATCTCCCTGGCCGGTCCGGCCGTCTCCGCAGTGCTCGGCGCCGGCGCGGTCGCCGCCACCCTCGCCCTGCCCGCCGGCACGCTCGGCCACCAGCTCGCCTTCCAGCTCGCGGTCAGCAACGTGGTGGTGGCGATCTTCAACAGCCTGCCCGGCCTGCCGCTGGACGGCGGCCGGGCGCTGCGCGCCGCCGTGTGGGCGCTCACCCGCGACCGCCACCGCGGCACCGAGGTGGCCGGCTGGGTGGGCCGGGCCGTCGCGCTGGGCACGCTGGCGCTGGTCGTGGTGCTCACCATGCGCCGGGCGCTGGCCCCGCTGGCCCTGCCGCTGCTGCTGCTCGTCGCGCTGACGCTGTGGCGCGGCGCCGGCCAGTCGATCCGGATGGCGCGCATCGGCCGCCGGCTGCACCTGGTCGACCTGGCCCGGCTGGCCCGCGCGGTACTGCCGGTGCCCGCCGGCACGCCGCTGGCCGAGGCCCAGCGCCGCCGCGACGAGGCGGGCACCCCCGAGGCGGCGCTCGGCGTGGTCGACTCGGCCGGCCGTACGGTCGCCCTGGTCGACCCGGCCCGCGTCGCCGCCGTACCCCCGGAACGGAGGCCGTGGGTCGCGGTGGACGAGGTGGCCCGCGACCTGTCCGCCGTGCCGGCCCTGCCGCTCGGGGCGGACGGCGAGCGGGTGCTGGAGACCGTGCGGACCCACCCGGGCGCGCAGTACGTCGTGACGGCAGGCGAAGATGTGGTCGGCGTGCTGCACATCGCGGATCTCGCCCAGCTCCTGGAACCCGAACGGAAGACGAACACGTGACCGCAGAGATCTCCACCGTCCCGGCGTTGCCCCCGGTCCACCGCGGGCCGTTCCGGCCGGGCGACCGGGTCCAGCTGACCGACCCGAAGGGCCGGATGCACACCGTGACGCTGGAGCCGGGCAAGGAGTTCCACACCCATCGCGGGATCCTCAAGCACGACACCCTGATCGGCCTGCCCGACGGCAGCGTGGTCACCACCGCCGGCGGCGGCACCGCGTTCCTGGCGCTGCGGCCGCTGCTGTCGGACTACGTGCTGTCCATGCCGCGCGGCGCCCAGGTGATCTACCCGAAGGACTCGGCGCAGATCGTCGCCATGGGCGACGTCTTCCCCGGCGCCAAGGTGCTGGAGGCCGGCGCCGGATCCGGCGCGCTGTCCTGCTCCCTGCTGCGGGCCGTCGGCACCGAGGGTGAGCTGCACTCGTTCGAGCTGCGCGACGACTTCGCCCAGATCGCCCGCCGCAACGTCGAGGCGTTCTTCAACGGCCCGCACCCGGCCTGGAACCTGCACGTCGGCGACGTCGCCGACTGCGCCGAGACCGGATTCGACCGGATCATCCTCGACATGCTCACCCCGTGGGAGATGCTCGACATGGTCGAGCGGGCACTCGTGCCCGGCGGCGTGCTGATCGGCTACGTGGCCACCACCCCGCAGCTCTCCGAGCTGGTCGAGGCGCTGCGCGAGCGCGGCGGCTGGACCGAGCCGCGCGCCTGGGAGTCGCTCGTGCGCGACTGGCACGCCGAGGGGCTCGCCGTCCGACCGGACCACCGGATGATCGCCCACACCGCGTTCCTGGTCTCCGCGCGCAAGCTCGCCCCCGGGGTCACCGCGCCGCCGCGGCGGCGTAAGCCCAGCAAGGGCGCCGAGGCGTACGCGCAGCGCCGCGACGCCCTGCGCGCCGCCGCCGCGGCCCGCGCGGCGGAGGAGCCGGAGCAGTCCTGACCCCCGCCGCGCGCCCGCGCGCGCACGGGCGGATCATGTGTGCCGGTGGGGACGACACCTGAGCGGGTGGAGACGGTGGCATGAGCGAGCGGATCGGGGCGCGCGTCGGGCGGCGCGCCCGTGCCGGTGACCGGAACCGACGGCGGCGCCGCGGCGCGGGTCGGCGGGAGGCGGCGTGATCAACCCCGGCTACGGCAACGGCGACCTGCCCGCCGTCTTCCCGGACTGGTCGCCCTACACCGACCTGGAGTCGGCCGCGCGGGCGTACCTGCGCGACCCGGACATCGCGCTGGAGGCGCTCGACGGCGTGCTGCGCGGCGCCTCAGTGCTCGGGTTCACGCTGGAGCGCTTCGTCAACGAGGTGAACGGCGTGTGGCAGGAGGTCGTCGTCTGCGACGGCAGCCGGCTGGTGCTCTGGCACGGCGAGGACGTGCCGCCGGGGGAGGGGCCGCCCGGCGCGATGACCTCGTCGCTGCGGGTGGTGCCGCTGTCCACCGTCACCGAGGTCGGCTGCCGGCGGCGGCTCATGCGCGCCGACAACGGCACCGTACGGGTCGACAGCATCGACGTGTACCTGCTGCTCAGCTCACTGGACGAGGCGCCGCCCAGCGACGAGGCGATCGGCGCGCCCCGGCACGACGCGCTGCGATTCGGCAAGACCCTCGACGACGGCGGGGCCGGGCAGATCGCCCGGCTGGAGGAGTTCGCCCGGCTGGTCGCCTCGGTCGTCGGCCGGCCCCTGCTCTGAGGCGGACGCACGACGGGCCGGGGACCACACGTCCCCGGCCCGTCGTGTCCGTCTCCGCCTCAGTCCTCGGCCTCCGGGCCGGCCACCTCGACGCCGTCGCTGCCGCGCACCACGTGGATGCACTCGCCCGGGCACTCCTTCGCGGAGTCGATCACCTCGAGGCGCAGGTGCTCCGGCACGTCGACCCGGGCGCCGGGGGCCTGCCGCAGCTCGCCGTCGGGGCCCTTGACGTACGCCAGGCCGTCGACGTCGAACTCGAAGACCTCCGGCGCGTACTGCACGCAGAGCCCGTCACCGGTGCAGAGATCCTGATCCACCCAGACCTGCAACTGGTCGGTCGCGACGTCGGTCACGAAGCACCCCCCATGTTCTCCCGTCCCACGCTCCGACGGTACCCGAACGCCCGTACCCGCCCCGCGACCAGCCCTTCGCGATCAAGCTTCGGTGACGAGCGCGTTGCTGTGGACCGAATCGGGCTCATAGCGGCTAGTGTTAGGTCAGAACGTTCAAGCCCCCCGGGGAGGTGGGACGTGGCACGCAGCGACGACGCGGACTCGCGCGCCGCACGGTGGGAAAAGGAAGCCCACGATCTCTCCACGCAGGTCGCGTTCCTGCAAGAGGAACTCGCTCTGGTGCGGCGCAAGTTGACCGAAAGCCCTCGACACGTCCGGCAGCTCGAAGAGCGGCTGGCGGCCACCCAGGCACAGTTGGCGCGGCTGACCGAGAACAACGAGCGGCTCGTGAGCACCCTCAAGGAGGCTCGCGCGCAGATCGTGACGCTCAAGGAGGAGATCGACCGGCTCGCCCAGCCGCCGAGTGGCTACGGCGTCTTCCTGGCCAAGCACGACGACGGCACGGTGGACGTGTTCACCGGCGGGCGCAAGCTCCGCGTCGCCGTCTCGCCCTCGCTGGAGGTCGACGAGCTGCGCCGTGGCCAGGAGGTCCTGCTCAACGACGCGCTCAACATCGTCGACGCGTTCGGCTACGAGCGGGTCGGCGAGGTGGTGATGCTCAAGGAGATCCTGGCGGGCCCCGAGGGCGCTCCGGGTGACCGGGCGCTCGTGGTCTCGCACTCCGACGAGGAGCGCATCGTGCACCTCGCCGAGACCCTGATCGGCAGCGCGATCCGGGCCGGCGACTCGCTCATGATCGAGCCCCGCTCGGCGTACGCGTACGAGCGGATCCCGAAGAGCGAGGTCGAGGAGCTGGTCCTGGAGGAGGTGCCCGACGTCGACTACGAGGACATCGGTGGCCTCCAGGCGCAGATCGAGCAGATCCGCGACGCTGTGGAACTGCCCTTCCTGCACTCCGACCTGTTCCGCGAGCATCAGCTCCGGCCGCCGAAGGGCATCCTGCTCTACGGCCCGCCCGGCTGCGGCAAGACGCTCATCGCCAAGGCGGTGGCGAACTCGCTGGCCAAGAAGATCGCCGAGCGGGAGGGCAAGGATCGGCACACCAGCTTCTTCCTCAACATCAAGGGCCCCGAGCTGCTCAACAAGTACGTCGGCGAGACCGAGCGGCACATCCGGCTGATCTTCCAGCGGGCACGGGAGAAGGCCGGTGAGGGCACTCCGGTGATCGTGTTCTTCGACGAGATGGACTCGGTGTTCCGCACCCGCGGCTCCGGCGTCTCCTCCGACGTGGAGAACACCATCGTCCCGCAGCTGCTCAGCGAGATCGACGGCGTCGAGGGCCTGGAGAACGTCATCGTCATCGGCGCCTCCAACCGGGAAGACATGATCGACCCGGCGATCCTGCGCCCCGGCCGGCTCGACGTGAAGATCAAGATCGAGCGGCCGGACGCCGAGGCGGCGAAGGACATCTTCTCCAAGTACATCCTCGCCGGCCTGCCGCTGCACGCCGACGACCTGGCCGAACACGGCGGCGACGCCCAGGCCACGGTCGCGGCGATGATCGACGCGGTGGTCCTGCGGATGTACTCCGAGACCGAGGAGAACCGGTTCCTCGAGGTCACCTACGCCAACGGTGACAAGGAAGTCCTCTACTTCAAGGACTTCAACTCCGGCGCGATGATCCAGAACATCGTCGACCGGGGCAAGAAGATGGCCATCAAGGAGTTCCTCACCTCCGGCCGCAAGGGTCTGCGCCTGCAGCACCTGCTCGACGCCTGCGTCGACGAGTTCCGCGAGAACGAGGACCTGCCCAACACCACCAACCCCGACGACTGGGCCCGCATCTCCGGCAAGAAGGGCGAGCGGATCGTCTACATCCGCACGCTCGTCTCCGGCGGCAAGGGCGCCGAGGCCGGACGGTCCATCGAGACCGCCAGCAACACCGGCCAGTACCTGTAGTCCGACCCCCTCGACGGAGGCCCGTGGCGTACGCGCCACGGGCCTTCGCGCGTACCCGGGGAAGCCGCCACACCGGACCCGGCGCTGCCGCCACGCCCCCTCGGCGCGTCACGCCGACTACGCTCGACGTGACGGGGACCGGGACGGCGAGCGGAGCGGGCAGGTCGATGAGCGTTAGACGGATCATGGGCACCGAGGTCGAGTACGGCATCTCCGTGCCCGGCCAGGCCGGAGCCAACCCGATGGTCACCTCCTCCCAGGTGGTCAACGCCTACGGGGCGCGGCCGGAACTCAACCGGGGCGGCCGGGCCCGCTGGGACTACGAGGAGGAGTCGCCACTGCGCGACGCCCGGGGGTTCACCTACTCCGGCGCCGCGTACGACCCGGCCGAGGCGCTCGCCGACGAGGATCTCGGGCTCGCCAACGTCATACTCACCAACGGCGCCCGCCTCTACGTCGACCACGCCCACCCGGAGTACTCCACACCCGAGGTCACAAACCCCCTCGACGTGGTGCGGTGGGACAAGGCGGGGGAGCGGGTGATGGCCGAGGCGTCCCGCCGCGCCGCGACCATCCCGGGCACCCACCCGATCCACCTGTACAAGAACAACACCGACAACAAGGGCGCCAGCTACGGCGCGCACGAGAACTACCTGATGCGCCGGCAGACGCCGTTCGCCGACATCGTGGCGTACCTGACGCCGTTCTTCGTCACCCGGCAGATCGTCTGCGGCGCCGGGCGGGTCGGCATCGGCCAGGACGGCGGCCAGAGCGGTTTCCAGATCTCCCAGCGGGCCGACTTCTTCGAGGTCGAGGTGGGACTGGAGACGACGCTCAAGCGGCCCATCATCAACACGCGGGACGAGCCGCACGCCGACGCCGACAAGTACCGCAGGCTGCACGTCATCATCGGCGACGCCAACCTCTCCGAGATCTCCACGTTCCTCAAGGTCGGCACCACCTCGCTGATCCTCGCCATGATCGAGGAGAAGGCGCTCGGCGCGGACCTGGGCATCGCCGACCCGGTGGCCGAGCTGCGCGCGGTCAGCCACGATCCGTCGCTCAAGCACCTGATGCGGATGCGCGACGGCCGCAGGCTCACCGCGCTGGACGTGCAGTGGGCGTACCTGGAGCGGGTGAGCTCCTTCGTGGACGACCGCTACGGCAAGGACGTGGACGCGCAGACGGCCGACGTGCTGCGCCGCTGGGAGAGCGTGCTGGACCGGCTCGGCCGGGACGCGTTCGAGTGCGCCGACGAGCTGGACTGGGTGGCCAAGCTGCGGCTGCTGGAGGGCTACCGGGAGCGGGAGAAGCTGGCCTGGGGCTCGCACAAGCTGCAACTGGTCGACCTCCAGTACTCCGACGTGCGGCCGGAGAAGGGCCTCTACCACCGGCTGGTGCAGCGCGGCTCGATGAAGACGCTGCTCACCGACGAGCAGACGCGCGCCGCGATGACCGAACCGCCGGAGGACACGCGGGCCTACTTCCGGGGCCGCTGCCTGGACCGGTACGCCTCCGAGGTGGTCGCCGCGAGCTGGGACTCGGTCATCTTCGACGTGGGCCGGGAGTCGCTGGTCCGGGTGCCGATGATGGAGCCCGAGCGGGGCACCCGCGCGCACGTCGGCGAGCTGTTCGACCGCTGCGAGAGCGCGAAGGATCTGCTGGAGACGCTCACCGGCGGGTGACCCCGATGCCGGAAGGCCCGCCGGGTGCCGGAAACGGGCACGCGACGGGCCTTTCGTCGCTCCCGCGAGGTAAGTTGATCGCAGGCGATCGTGGAGGAGGCACCACCATGGCGACGCAAGAGGGTGGGCAGACCCAGTCCGGCAAGTCCCGCGAGGAGGTCGAGGAGGTCACCGCGGAGGCCAACCCCGAGGTGGCCGAGCGGCACGCCGAGATCACCGAGGACGTGGACGACCTGCTCGACGAGATCGACTCCGTCCTGGAGGAGAACGCCGAGGAATTCGTGAGAGGATATGTGCAGAAGGGGGGTCAATGAGGCTTATGTCCGATTTGCCAGAGGCTTCGGACAAGCTTTGCCCCCAGTGTCGCCGCTCGCTTCCCGCGTCGGCGTTCCACCGTAATCGGCGTCGTCCAGACGGGCTGGCGTTCTACTGCAAGACGTGTGCCGCTGCTCGCTCAGAGGCGAGTCGCCGGAAACGTGGCATCGCGCCGCAGCGAAGGGCTGCCGTGCCGGTAGCGGACGGCCTCAAGTGGTGCCCCGACTGCGAGCAGATCAAGCCCGTAGACGATTTCCCCCGAACGACCAACGCCAGCGGTCGGCACAGCTACTGCAAGCCGTGCCACATCGCGCGTGGTAACGAGAGCAAGCAGCGGCTCTACGGTGGCAATCGCGAGTACCACCTGCGCCGTCGGTACGGGGTCGGGGAGAAGGAGTTCCAGGAGCTCCTGGCCGAGCAGGGCGGCGTCTGCGCGATCTGCCGGCGCCCCGATCCGGAACATCTGGACCACGATCATCGCACCGGATGGGTGCGCGGGATACTCTGCTTCAACTGCAACGGTGGTCTTGGTCAGTTCAAGGACAACCCCGACGTCCTGGCCAGGGCGATCACGTACCTGAGAGGAACCACGTGGCAGCGGGTTTTGATCCATCCGGGCGTCTTCCAGATGTGTTCACCAACGCGGGGACGTCCTCCTTCACAGCGTTCCTGAGCAAGGTGGCCCCCGAGATGCTGCCCGGCCGTCGGCCGCTGCCGCCCGGCATGGCCGCCGACATGGCGCCGCACGCGACCACCATCGTGGCCATCTCGGCCGCCGGCGGTGTGGTGATGGCCGGCGACCGGCGCGCCACGATGGGCAACCTGATCGCCCAGCGCGACATCGAGAAGGTGCACCCGGCCGACGCGTACTCGCTCGTCGGCATCGCGGGCACCGCCGGCATCGGCATCGAGCTGATGCGACTGTTCCAGGTGGAGCTGGAGCACTACGAGAAGATCGAGGGCGCGATGCTCTCGCTCGACGGCAAGGCCAACCGGCTGGCGTCGATGATCCGCGGCAACCTGGGCGCGGCCATGCAGGGCCTCGCCGTGATCCCGCTGTTCGCCGGCTTCGACCTGGCCGCGAGCGACCCGGCGCGGGCCGGACGGATCTTCAGCTTCGACGTGACCGGCGGCCCGTACGAGGAGACCGGTTACGACGCCATCGGCTCCGGTTCGCTGTTCGCCAAGTCCGCGCTGAAGAAGCGGTTCCGGGCCGGCCTGTCGGTCCAGGACGCGACGCGGCTGGCGGTCGAGGCGCTCTACGACGCGGCGGACGACGACACCGCCACCGGCGGCCCCGACCTGACCCGGCGGATCTACCCGGTCGTGATGACCGCCACCGCCGAGGGCACCCACCGGCTCACCGACGCCGAGACGGCGGCGATCGCGGAGAGCGTGGTGTCCGGCCGGATGGAGAACCCCGGCGGCTGAGGCCGCTCCCACCGTCCACCGAGTCAGCAGTCCCGCAGAAGGAGAACCGCCGCCGTGGCCATGCAGTTCTACGCCTCGCCCGAGCAGATCATGCGCGACCGCTCCGAGCTGGCCCGCAAGGGCATCGCCCGGGGCCGCAGCGCGGTGGTCCTGAGCTACGCGGGCGGGGTGCTCTTCGTCGCCGAGAACCTGTCCAGCACGCTGCACAAGGTCAGCGAGATCTACGACCGGATCGGCTTCGCCGCTGTCGGCCGGTACAACGAGTTCGAGAACCTGCGCCGCGCGGGCGTGCGGATGGCCGACCTCAACGGCCTCAGCTACGACCGCCGGGACGTGAACGGCCTGGCGCTCGCCAACGCGTACGCGCAGACGCTCGGCGCGATCTTCACGGAGCAGTCGAAGCCGTTCGAGGTGGAGATCTGCGTGGCCGAGGTGGGCGCCGCGCCCGAGGACGACTCCCTCTACCGGGTGACCTACGACGGCTCGGTGAACGACGAGCCGGGCCGGATGGCGATGGGCGGCCAGGCCGAGGCGATCAGCGGGGTGCTGAAGAACGAGCACCGGCCGGAGATGTCGCTGTCGGAGGCGGTGCGGGCCGCCATGAAGGCGCTGAGCAGCGTCGGCGGCGAGGGCGGGGCGGCCCGCACGATCGCCGCGAACCAGCTGGAGGTGGCGGTCCTGGACCGGCGCCGGGTGGGGCGTACGTTCCGGCGGGTGACCGGCGCGGCGCTCACCGCGCTGCTGGACGGCGACGCCGAGGCCGACACCGCGCCCGCGCCGGGCCGGGCGAAGACGCCGACCGTGCCGACGGAGGAGGCGAAGAAGCCGACCACGTCGGCGGGTTCGGCCGATCTGGAGGGCAACGCGGAGGACAAGCCCGCCGAGTGACGACCGTCGCGGACCCCGCCACCTCGCCGAGGTGGCGGGGTTTTTCGCGTACGGATGCCGCCACCTCGCCGATCTGCGCGGGGGAGATCGCAAGCGGCGAGCGTCGGCGCTGCCCATCGGAGGCTCCGGGCGGCTAATGTCTCATCATGGAGCGGCGAATCTTCGGCCTCGAAACCGAGTACGGCGTCACCTGCACCTATCGCGGGCAACGCCGACTGTCCCCCGACGAGGTCGCGCGGTACCTGTTCCGGCGGGTGGTGTCGTGGGGCCGGTCGAGCAACGTGTTCCTGCGCAACGGCGCCCGCCTCTATCTCGACGTCGGTTCGCACCCGGAGTACGCGACTCCGGAGTGCGACTCGGTGACCGACCTGGTGGCACACGACCGGGCCGGTGAGCGGATCCTGGAGGGCCTGCTCGTCGACGCGGAGAAGCGGCTGCACGACGAGGGCATCGCGGGCGAGATCTACCTGTTCAAGAACAACACCGACTCGGCCGGCAACTCGTACGGCTGCCACGAGAACTATCTGGTGTCCCGGCACGGCGAGTTCGGCCGGCTCGCCGACGTGCTCATCCCGTTCCTGGTCACCCGGCAGTTGATCTGCGGCGCGGGCAAGGTGCTGCAGACGCCGCGCGGCGCTGTCTACTGCCTGTCCCAGCGGGCCGAGCACATCTGGGAGGGTGTCTCGTCGGCGACCACCCGCAGCCGGCCGATCATCAACACCCGCGACGAGCCGCACGCGGACGCCGAGCGTTACCGCCGGCTGCACGTGATCGTCGGTGACTCGAACATGAACGAGGTCACCACGCTGCTGAAGGTCGGCACCGCCGACATCGTGCTGCGGATGATCGAGGCCGGCGTGGTGATGCGCGACCTGACGCTGGAGAACCCGATCCGGGCCATCCGCGAGGTGTCGCACGACATCACCGGCCGGCGCAAGGTGCGGCTGGCCTCCGGCAAGGAGGTCTCGGCGCTGGAGATCCAGCAGGAATACCTGGCCAAGGCGACGGAGTTCGTGGAGCGCCGGGGCGGCGACCAGACCGCGAAGCGGGTGGTCGACCTGTGGGGCCGGGTGCTGCGCGCGGTCGAGACCGGCGACCTGGACCCGGTGGCCCGCGAGATCGACTGGGTCACCAAGCTGAAGCTGATCGAGCGTTACCAGCGCAAGCACGACCTGCCGCTGTCGCACCCGCGGGTGGCGCAGATGGACCTGGCCTACCACGACCTGCGGCGCGGGCGCGGCCTGTACGGGCTGCTGGAGCGCCGTCGTGAGGTGGACCGGGTGGCCACCGACCCGGAGATCTTCGAGGCGAAGGAGACGCCGCCGCAGACGACCCGGGCGCGGCTGCGCGGCGAGTTCATCCGCCACGCCCAGGAGAAGCGGCGCGACTTCACCGTGGACTGGGTGCACCTGAAGCTGAACGACCAGGCGCAGCGCACGGTGCTGTGCAAGGACCCGTTCCGGGCCTACGACGAGCGGGTGGAGCGGCTGATCGCCAGCATGTGATCGTGCGGGCGGCCGGTGCCCGGCACCGGCCGCCCGTCCACAGGTACGCTGGCGTCGCGATGAACACTTCCGAATCCGCCGGTGGGTCCGGCCGCGAGACGTCCTCGGACCGTGACGGCACCGAGAAGCTCAACTGGATCGACCGTCGGCGGGAGAAGATCCGCGCCGAGATCGAGCGCAACAGGCGCGGCGACTACACGGTGCCGACCTGGGTGCTGGCGGCGGCGCTGGTGCTGATCGTGGGCGCCTGGCTCGGGCTGATCCTGTTCCTCGGCTGAGTTCCGGGCCGGTCAGTTGTACGGCATCCGGGGGAACCAGCCGAAGCCGAACAGCGCAGGCACCCGCACGTCCCAGTAGACGACTGTGAAGACGCCGAGCGCGACGAGCAGCGCTCCGGTGACCACGGCGGCGCGGCGGGGGTCGGCCATCCATGCGAGGAAGCGTCCCCGGCTGATCGCCACGGCGACCGCGAAGACGACTGTGACGAGCACGATGTTGCCCAGCGACTGGAGCGTGAACGCCAGCGCTCCGTAGAGCGGGTTGCCGGTGTCGACGGCCCAGTGGAACAGCTTGTTGAACATCGGGTAGGGCCGGCCGACGAGGAAACCGCCGACGAGCGCGCCGATCGTCACCACCCGGGCGACGGGCCGGTGCGCGAAGACGTCCGGCACCAGCTTGAGCGCGGCGAGTCCGAGGTAGGTCAGGGCGAGTCCGATGACGCCGAAGACGACCGACGACTGGATGAGGCGTACCGGGACGCCGCCGACCACGTCGGTGGACAGCTGGGGCAGCCGGTCGCCGGCCAGCACGCCGACGACGCCGTAGCTCGCCGAGACGGCGACCATGCCGAGGGTCAGCCAGCCGACCGGGCGCAGCAGGGCACGCAGCGCCGGCCGGGTGCCCCCGGCCGGGTCGGCGCCGGAGACCTGGCTCATCGGCCCGACCGAGGCCGCGACGGCGATGTTGCAGGCGGTGAAGGTGCCGGCGAAGCCGGAGACGAAGGCGAAGAGCAATCCGGCGACGGTGCCGGTGATGGCGGTCTCCTTGGCGTCGTGGCCCAGCACGGTGTTCGCGACGTTGTCGCCGATGACCTTGTCGACCAGCTCGAACGACCACAGGACGGCCAGCAGCACGCCGGCTGCCGCGCTGACCAGGGCGAGTCGGAGCCGGTGCCGGGGGCGATGGGGGGAGATCCCGGCGTCGGGGGTCGCGTCCGGGAACTGTCGCAGTGCCATGAGGGGCCTCCTAAACGGCGGCCGCACGCGTTCCCCGGGCAGCCGGGAACGACGCCTGTCAGTGGGGAGTGGTGGGGCCGGAGTCGGGTACCCGGCAAGTATGGGGAGGCCGGGCAGGGCCCTGGTTCTTCCATCATGCTGACCTGTCTCCGGCGTCTTCTCCGGCGCCGGCGGTGACGGCACTCTGGACGGCGAGGCCGCCGGCACCGCCGGCACGGACAGGGAGCGTGACGTCATCGCACACATCGATCTCGGGCTGGACGAGAAGGCACATCCGGGCATCCGGGGGCCGCTGCGGTTCCGGCCGGAGACGGCGAAGCCGCTGGGCGAGCTGGCGGAGGTGCTGCTGCGCGCGCCGCATCCCACGCTGACGCCGGGCGAGCGGGAGCTGATCGCGGCGTACGTCTCCGGCCTCAACGACTGCGACTTCTGCTGCTCGTCGCACGCGGCGTTCGCGGCCGCGCAGCTGCCCGCCGGGATGCCGTTGGTCGACCACGTGCGCGCGGACGTCGGCACGGCCCCGGTCGACGCCAGGCTGCGGGCACTGCTGCACATCGCCGCCGCGGTGCGCCGCAGCGGCCGGGAGGTCACCACCGAACTGGTCGAGGCGGCCCGCGCGGAGGGCGCCACCGACCTGGAGATCCACGACACGGTGCTGATCGCCGCCGCGTTCTGCATGTTCAACCGCTACGTCGACGGTCTGGGCACCTGGACACCGCGGGATCCCGAGGCGTACGCGCGAGCCGCCGACCACCTCGTCGCGAACGGTTACCTGGCGATCTGACGGCGGCGCGGCTCAGCCGAGCAGGCGGGCCGCGTACCGGCCGGCGGCGGCGGCGGCCAGGAAGTAGGCGTGGTCGGCGTCCAGGCCCCGGCCCATCGTGGACAGGCCGACCGGGGCGGCCCGCAGCGCCGCGTCGAGGCCGTCGGCAGGCACCGTGACGATGCGGTGCCGGTCGGCCAGCGGCGTCAGCGCCGCGGCGACCTCCGCGGCCAGGCCGGGGGCGAGGCCGTCCGGCACGACCAGCTCCGCGGGGGCCAGCGCGACCCGGCCGTACGCGGTCAGGCTGTGGTGGGAGACGCCACGGTGCCGGGGCCGGGCGTCGGCGTCGGAGATGCGCAGCGACCCGACCGGGCGCCCGCCCAGCGTGGCGACGGCGTTCACCGCCTCGCCGACGGCCACGCCGGAGAAGCCCCAGCGGGTGCCGGTGCCGAGGTTGCCCGGCCCCTGGGCGACGATCGTCAGGTCCGCGTCGAGCACGTGCCGGGCGGCGAGCAGGCCGCTGTGCAGCGTGCTCGCCTCCAGGTCACCGCCGAACGCCTGGCCCACGCTGACCGTGCCGGCGAGGTGCCCGGACAGCCCGGCCAGGGTGCGGGAGAACCACGCCGGCAGCGCGCCACCGTCGGTCAGCACGTACGCGACCCGGGCGTCGGGCGCGTCGGCGCGTACACCGGCCAGGATCGCCGGCAGCGCGGAGTGCAGATCGGCGGTGACCACCGGCATGCCGTCGACCGAGTCCGCGGCGGCCAGCCGGTCGTGGTGCGGCGACGCCTCCTCGTCCACGCCGAGCAGGATCGGTTGCAGCGGCGTGTAGCGGGCCTTGACCAGGTGCCCGGCGTCGCGGCTGTCACCGGCCAGCGGCGGGTCCGGGGGCAGCCGGTCGGGCAGCGCCACGACCAGCGCGTAGCCGCCGGTGCCGAGGCCCATCAGCAGCGCCCCGGCGTTGAGCAGCACCCGGTCGCCGGGTTCGGGCTCGCCGACCAGGGCCGGGTAGGCCAGGGCACGCATCCGGGCGCCGTCGGGCAGGTCGACGTCGAGTTCGACAGCGCCGGCCCACCGTCGCCGTACCGCCGTGACCGTGCCGGACCGCCATCGCACCATGCGGTGCACGGTATCGGCCGCCGCCGGGACGGCCCCCGGCCGGGTCAGGGGTTCCGGTCGTCGGCCGGGCGGCCCGCCTCGTCCTGCGTGGTGCGGGCGGGCCGGCCGGGCGACCGGGACCGGGTGGGGTCGAGGAAGACGTACGCGATCTCCGGGAAGTGCCCGGTGAGCCGGCGTTCGGCCTCGTCGGCGGCGGCCTCGATGTCCGCGCCGGTGGCGTCGTCGCGGAAGTCGACCTTGGCGGCGACGAGGATGTCGTCCGGGCCGAGGAACATGGTCATCAAGGTGTCGACCCGGTCCACCGTCGGCACGTCCGCCAGTTCCCGCTCGATGCGGCGGTGCAGCCGGTCGGATACGGACCGGCCGACCAGCAGTGAGATGTTGCTGCGCGCCAGGACGGCGGCGACCACCAGGAGCAGCACGCCGATGAGGATCGAGGCGATGCCGTCGTACAGTTCGTCGCCGGTCAGGTGCGACAGGGTGAGCCCGCCGGCGGCGATCAGCAGGCCGATCAGCGCGGCGCTGTCCTCCAGGAAGACCGCCTTGACCGTGGTGTCGGCGGTCAGGCGCAGGTAGCGGCGCGGGGTGGTGTCCCAGCGGCGCGACTCGCCGCGCACCTGCCGGACCGCCCGGGCCAGCGACACCGACTCGATCGCGAAGGAGACCGCCAGCACCACGTACGAGACCAGGTACTCGCCGCTGTGCTCGTGCACCAGGATGGTGGTCACACCGTGCGTGACGGCGAAGCCCGCCCCGGCGACGAAGGTGAACAGCGCGGCGAGGAACGCCCACACGTAGCTCTCCTTGCCATACCCGAAGGGGTGCCGGGTGTCGGCGGGCCGTGCGCCTCGGCGCAGCGCCAGGTAGAGCAGCACCTCGGTGGTGGTGTCGGCGAGCGAGTGGGCGGCCTCGGAGAGCATCGCCGCGGAGCCCGAGATCAGGCCCGCGACCAGCTTGGCGACGGCGATGGCGAGGTTCGCCGCGCCGGCCACCACGACGGTGCCGACGCTCTCGGTCTTGACCTCCGGTTCCGCCATGCGATCACCCTATGACCGGTCGATGGCCGCCGCCGGGTGGGAAGACCCCCGCGCCGCGCCGCGCGGGTGCCCGCGCCGCACGCGCGGGCTGCTAGCGTTTGGGCGTGTCCCGGACCCGTACCGAACGCCTGGTCAACCTGGTGATCTGCCTGCTGTCGACGCGACGCTTCCTGACCGCCGCGCAGATCGCCGCGACCGTGCCCGGCTACGAGCACGACCCGGACGACGCCAAGGACCACGAGGCGTTCCAGCGCAAGTTCGAGCGCGACAAGGCCGAGCTGCGTGAGCTGGGCGTGCCGCTGGAGACCGGCACGGCGAGCGTCTTCGACGCCGAGCCGGGCTACCGGATCGCGCCGCGCGCGTACGCGTTGCCCGACATCCCGCTCGAACCGGACGAGGCCGCGGCCGTGGGCATCGCCGCCCGGCTGTGGCAGCACGCCGGGCTGGCCGCCGCCGCGTCGTCGGGGCTGGCGAAGCTGCGCGCCGCCGGCATCGACGTGGACCCGCAGGCCACGCTGGGCCTGGAGCCGATGGTCACGGTCGACCCGGCGTTCGCGCCGCTCACCGCCGCCGCGCGGGACCGGCGCGAGGTCAGCTTCGACTACCGCGTGCCGGACCGGGACGCGCCCACCCGCCGCCGGGTGCAGCCGTGGGGCGTGGTCTGCTGGCGCGGCCGGTGGTACGTCGTCGGCCACGACCTGGACCGCGCGGCGACCCGCTGCTTCCGGCTGTCCCGGGTGGTCGGCACGGTGCGGGCGACCGGCGAGCCGGGCGCCTACGAGCCGCCCGCCGGTGTCGACCTGATCAGCCACGTGGCCCGCTGGTCCGGGCCGGTGGAGCGCACCGGCCGGGCGACGGTGCTGGCCGCGCCGGGCCGCGCCGCCGGGCTGCGCCGCTGGGCCGTCGAGTGCCAGGCCGGCCCCGACGGCGACCGGCTGGTGCTGCCGTACGCCGACGCCGACTACCTGGCCGGCCAGATCGTCGGGTACGGCCCGGACGTCCGCGTGCTGGAGCCACCGGAGGTACGGGAGGCGGTCATCCAGCGGCTCAAGGAGGTCGCCGCCCGCCACGACGAGCTGGCCGTGACCGGGGGTGCCCGGTGACCCGCCCGGCGGCCCGCGCGGGCCGTGCCTCCGCCGACCGGCTGGCCCGGCTGCTCAACCTGGTGCCCTACCTGCTGGCCCGCCCCGGCATCGAGATCGCCGAGGCGGCGCACGACCTCGGGGTGACCGAGAAGCAGCTCCGCGAGGATCTGGAACTGCTCTGGGTGTGCGGGCTGCCCGGCTACGGTCCGGGCGACCTGATCGACATGGCGTTCGACGGCGACCGGGTGACGATCACCTACGACGCCGGGATCGACCGCCCGCTGCGGCTCACCCCGGACGAGGCCCTGGCGCTGGTGGTGGCGTTGCGGATGATCGCCGAGACGCCGGGCGTGGCCAACCGGGAGGCGGTCGAGCGGGCACTCGCCAAGATCGAGAACGCCGCCGGTGACCTGGCCGGCGCGCCGGTCGAGGTCCGCCTGCCCGGCGACACCGCCCGGGTACGCGAGCTGCGCGCCGCCGTCGAACGCGGCCGGGCGCTGCGGATCACCTACTACACCCCGGCCCGGGACGAGACCACCGAGCGCACCATCGACCCGCTGCGGATGCTGATGGTCGGCGGCCGGGCGTACGTGGAGGCGTGGTGCCGCCGCGCCGAGGGGGTGCGGCTGTTCCGGGCCGACCGGATCGACGCGGTGACCGAGCTGCCGGAGCAGGCGGTGGTGCCGCCGCAGGCCCGCCCGCACGATCTCAGCGACGGCGTGTTCAGCCCGTCGGCCGACCTGCCGCTGATCACGCTGCGGATCGGCCGGGGCGAGCGGTGGATCACCGAATATTATCCGTGCGAGCGGGTCGAGGCCGACGGCGAGCAGTGGCTGGTGTCGCTGCGCGTCACCGACCTCGGGTGGGCCCGGCGGTTCGTGCTCGGGCTGGGCCCGGAGGTGACCGTGGTGGCCCCGGCCGAGCTGGCCGAGCAGGTACGCGCCCAGGCCGTGGCCGCGCTCGACGCGTACGCCACCCCGGCCGGCAGCGCCGACCCGGCAGCCGTCGGCGGCACCCGATAGGCTGACCGCCGTGGTGACGTGGATCGTGCTCGGGGTCGTGGTGTTCGCGCTGGTCGTACTGGCCCTGGCGATCCGTCCGGTGGTGAGCCGCCTGCCCGGGCTGCGCCGTTCCGCGCTGGCGTTGCAGCGCCGGGCGGTCGAGGCCGAGTCGCTGCGGTCGGCCGCCGAGCAGTTGCAGGCGCGGGCCGAGTCGCTCCAGGAGCGGGCGGCGCTCGCGCAGGAGCGGATCGCGTTGATCAAGGCCAGGCGCGGCGACTGATCGACGGCGGTCGGCCCGGTGAGCGTCCTCTGCGCGTTCCCAGGCGGTTACGCGCAGAATGCGCGGACCTGGACGGTTGACGGGACACTTCGGGTTGGTCGAAACTTCACCGATCGGGCCCGCACCAGCAGGCCCGCGGGGGTGGCAAGCCGCTGCGACACACGTACGATGGGCGACGACCCACCCCTTACCGACACAGAGCGACTGGAGCTTCCCATGGGTGCCCTCAAGCCGTGGCACATCGCCGTACTCGTGGTCGTGCTGATCCTGCTGTTCGGCGCGAAGCGGCTCCCCGACGCGGCCCGCTCGCTGGGCCGCTCGCTGCGGATCATCAAGGCTGAGACCAAGAGCCTGCACGACGACGACCGCGATCTCGCCGAGAAGGCCGACGCACAGGCCGGCTACCAGCCGCTCCAGCCGCAGCAGCCCGTGCAGGGGCAGCCGTACGCCCAGCAGCAGTACACGCAGCAGCCGTACGCGCCGCAGCCGCAGCAGCCGGTCGCCCCGCCGGTCGACCCGGTGCACCGCGTCCGCGAGAACTGAGCCGGAAGGGCCCCCACCACCGTGGCCTTCGGGTTGAAGAAGCGCGGGCCGAGCACGTTCGCGCGCGCGGCCGACGGCTCGATGACGCTCATCGAGCACATCCGCGAGCTGCGTAACCGCCTGTTCCGGGCGTCGCTGGCGGTCGTCGGCGGCCTGGTCGCCGGGTTCTGGCTCGCCGATCCGGTCTTCCTGCTGCTGAAGCGTCCCTACTGCCGGCTGCCCGGCACGACCGACGCGTTGGGCAACTGTCAGGACCTGCTGGCGCTGGCGCCGACCACCGGCTTCGTGCTCAAGCTGAAGCTCGCGCTCTGGCTGGGTCTGATCATCGGTGGACCGGTCTGGCTCTACCAGCTCTGGGCGTTCATCGCCCCAGGTCTGCACCGTCATGAGCGTAAGTGGGCCTACGTCTTCGTCGCGATCGCCGCCCCGCTGTTCGCGGCCGGCGCGGCCCTCGCCTACCTGGTGGTCGACAAGGGCCTTGGGTTCCTGATGGAGTCCGGCGTGGGCGGGTTGTCCAACCAGTTCGAGGTCAGCGCCTACATCGCGTTCATCACGAACATGATCCTGCTCTTCGGGGTGGCGTTCGAGTTCCCGCTGATCCTGCTCATGCTCAACTTCACCGGCGTGGCGAGCGCCCGGCGGCTGTTGAGCTGGTGGCGCGTCGTGATCTTCATTTCGTTCGCGTTCGCGGCGATCGCCACGCCTGACCCGGGGCCGTTCGGCATGACCCTGTTGGCGGCCTCCCTCTCCCTGCTCTACTTCGTGGCGGTGGGGGTGGCGTTCGTCAACGACAAACGGCGCGGGCGGGGT
>NZ_LEKG01000144.1:0-20672 GCF_001029515.1 Micromonospora sp. RV43
TTCACGCACCGTGACCCGGCGGCGCGCCGGCGGGAGGGTCAGTGGCGATGGACGACTGATCCTGACATGAGAAAACCTCTCTCACAAGGGATTCCGTTGCCGAAATAGCCAGTCGCCACGAAATACGCCAGACTGCGCGGGGCACTACGCTCAACACGGAGAATCGGACACGAGGAGCGTCGATGGTCAACCGGCACCAGGAGAACTCCAACGGCGCCCGCCGGGTCACGGTGCGTGAAGGAGCCAATCACGCTCTGCTCGACGACGTGGCCAAGCAGATCATCGAGCAGCTCCAGGAGGACGGGCGCCGTCCGTACGCGAGCATCGGCAAGGCGGTCGGCCTCTCCGAGGCGGCGGTACGCCAGCGGGTGCAACGGCTGCTCGACGCGGGCGTCATGCAGATCGTCGCGGTCACCGATCCGCTCCAGCTCGGCTTCCCCCGCCAGGCCATGATCGGGCTGCGCACCGACGGCGACCTGGAACCCGTCGCCGACCGGCTGGCCGAGTTCGAGGAGATCGACTACGTGGTGATCACCGCCGGCTCGTTCGACCTGCTGGCCGAGGTGGTCTGCCGCAACGACGCACACCTGCTGGAGATCCTCCAGAAGCTGCGCGGCGTGCCCGGGGTGCTCTCCACCGAGGCGTTCGTCTACCTGAAGCTGCGCAAGCAGACCTACAGCTGGGGCACCGCCTGATGCGGATTCCGTCGGCAGGGAAGTGATATGGCGCTGAATCCGTCGCGCTGAAGCTTGTTCGCTTGCCTTATCGGCATCGCCTGTGGGATAACCGTGGGCAGAGCGGCCGGTGTCACCCCTGACCGGCCCGAGACCCGATGGGGCTGACATGGCCAACGCCACCGACCATCTCTGGATGCACTTCACCCGCATGGCGAGCTACCCGGCCGGCGAGGTTCCGACAATCGTCCGGGGCGAGGGCGCGTACGTCTGGGACGCGCAGGGCCGCCGCTACCTGGACGGGCTGGCCGGGCTGTTCGTGGTGAACGCCGGTCACGGCCGCGCCGAGCTGGCCGAGGCCGCCGCCAAGCAGGCCGGCGAGCTGGCCTACTTCCCGCTCTGGTCGTACGCCCACCCGAAGGCCGTCGAGCTGGCCGAGAAGATCGCCACGCTCACGCCCGGCGACCTGAACCGGGTCTTCTTCACCACCGGCGGCTCCGAGGCCGTCGAGGCGGCGTGGAAGCTGGCCCGGGCCTACTTCAAGCGCACCGGCAAGCCCACCAAGCACAAGGTGGTCAGCCGCTACATCGCCTACCACGGCACCTCGATGGGCGCGCTGTCGATCACCGGCCTGCCCGGCATCAAGACCGACTTCGAACCGCTGGTGCCCGGTGGCATCAAGGTGCCGAACACCAACTTCTACCGGGCCCCCGAGCACGGCGACGACCCCGAGGCGTTCGGCCGGTGGGCCGCCGACGAGATCGGCCGGGCGATCGAGCGGGAGGGGCCGGAGACGGTCGCCGCCGTCTTCCTGGAGCCGGTGCAGAACTCCGGCGGCTGCTTCCCGCCGCCGCCCGGCTACTTCGAGCGGGTACGCGAGATCTGCGACGCGTACGACGTGCTGCTCGTCAGCGACGAGGTGATCTGCTCCTGGGGCCGGCTCGGCGAGTACTTCGGCGCCGTCCGCTACGGCTACCAGCCGGACATCATCACCACCGCCAAGGGCATCACCTCCGGCTACGCCCCGCTCGGCGCGATGATCGCCGGCGAGCGGCTGATGGAGCCGTTCCTCACCGAGACCGGCATGTTCGCGCACGGGGTGACGTTCGGCGGCCACCCGGTCTCCTGCGCGGTCGCGCTGGCCAACCTGGAGGTGTTCGCCCGGGAGGACCTGATCGGGCACGTCCGGGCGAACGAGGGCGCGTTCCGGTCCACCCTGGAGAAGCTGCACGACCTGCCGATCGTCGGCGACGTCCGGGGCGACGGCTACTTCTACGGCATCGAGCTGGTCAAGGACAAGACGACCCGGGAGACGTTCGACGAGGCCGAGTCCGAGCGGCTGCTGCGCGGCTTCCTGTCCACAGCGCTGTTCGACGCCGGGCTCTACTGCCGGGCCGACGACCGGGGCGACCCGGTGGTGCAGCTCGCCCCGCCGCTGACCGCCGACCAGCAGCACTTCGACGAGATCGAGCAGATCCTGCGCGCGGTGCTGACCGAGGCGTGGTCGCGGCTCTGACGCCGATGACCGACTACCGGCATCTGTCGTACTGGCTGTCCAGCCTGGACGAGCCGCTGACACCGCGACCCGGGTTGCCCGGCGACACGGACGCCGACGTGGCGATCGTGGGCGCCGGGTACACCGGGCTGTGGACGGCCTGGTACCTGGCCGAGGCCGACCCCACGTTGCGCGTCGTCGTGCTGGAGCGGGAGATCGCCGGGTACGGCGCGTCGGGGCGCAACGGCGGCTGGTGCTCGGCGCTGTTCCCCACGTCGCTGCCGGCGCTGGCCCGGCGGCACGGCCGGGACCGGGCACTGGCCATGCAGCGGGCCATGCACGACACGGTCGCCGAGGTGGGGCGGGTCGCCGCCGCCGAGGGCATCGACTGCGACTGGCGGGCCGGCGGCACGGTGATGCTCGCCCGCGGCGAGGCCCAGCTCCAGCGGGCCCGCGCCGAGGTCGCCCAGGCCCACGCGCACGGGCTCACCGACGACGACCTGAGGCTGCTCGACGCCGCCGAGGCCGCCGCGCGCTGCAATGCCGAGGGGGTACGCGGCGGCACGTACACCCCGCACTGCGCCGCCGTACACCCGGCGAAGCTGGTCCGGGGCCTGGCCCGGGCGGTGGAGCGCCGGGGCGTACGCATCCACGAGCGCACCCCGGTGACCGCGCTGCGGCCGGGCGCGGCGGTGACCCCGGCGGGCGTGGTCCGGGCGCCCGTGGTGGTGCGTGCGACGGAGGGCTACACGCCGGGGCTGCCAGGCCAGCGGCGGACCGTGGCGCCCGTCTACTCGCTGATGGTGGCCACCCCGCCGCTGCCCGAGGAGACGTGGGCGCGGATCGGGCTGGCGGAGCGGGAGACGTTCTCCGACTACCGGCACGTCATCGTGTACGGCCAGCGCACCGCCGACGGCCGGCTCGCGTTCGGCGGGCGGGGCGCGCCCTACCACTACGCCTCCCGGGTCCGGCAGGGCTTCGACCGGGAGCCACGGGTGTTCGCGGCGCTGCGCCAGGCGCTCGGGGAGCTGTTCCCTGTGCTCGGGCCGGACGTGCCGGTGACGCACGCCTGGGGCGGGCCGCTCGGCGTGGCCCGGGACTGGGCCGCGTCGGTGGGGCTGGACCGGCGTACCGGGCTGGCCTGGGCCGGCGGCTACGTCGGTGACGGCGTCGGCACCAGCAACCTCGCCGGGCGTACGCTCGCCGACCTGATCCGGGGCGTGGACAGCGACCTCACGGCGCTGCCCTGGGTCGGGCACCGCTCCCCCCACTGGGAACCGGAACCGCTGCGCTGGCTGGCCATGAACGCCGGCCTGAGGGTGATGTCCTCAGCCGACCAGAGCGAGCACCGCACCGCCCGCCCGTCCCGCCGAGCCGATCTCTTCAACCGCTTCCTCGGCCACTGACCGCGCCACCCATCCCGGCGCCCACCCCGTTGATCATGAAGTTGACGGCGTTTTCGATCTCCCTGAGTGCCGCTAACTTCATGATCAACGCACCGGGGCGGGTCGGGGCGTGCGGGGCGGGGTGGGTCAGAAGGCTCGGGTGTACTGGTCGGGCCAGGCCGGGGTGGCGCCGAGCTTGGCGGCGGCGCGGCGCGGCCAGTACGGGTCGCGCAGCAGTTCCCGCCCCAGCAGCACCAGGTCCGCCTCGCCGCCGGCCACGATCTGCTCGGCCTGCTCGGGCTCGACGATCAGGCCCACAGCGCCGGTCGGCACCCCGGCGTCGCGGCGGATCCGGGCGGCCAGCGGCACCTGGTAGCCGGGGCCGACCGGGATGGACGCCTGGACGGCCGCGCCGCCCGAGGACGTGTCGATCAGGTCGACTCCGGTGGCGGCCAGTTCCCCGGCGAGCACCACACTGTCGTCGACGGTCCAGCCGTCGTCGGTCCAGTCGGTGGCGGAGATCCGGGTCAGCACCGGCACGGACTCGCCGACGGCGGCGCGTACCGCGCGGGCCACCTCCAGGGTGAGCCGCATCCGGGCGGCCCGGTCGCCGCCCCAGCCGTCGGTGCGCCGGTTGGTCAGCGGGGACAGGAACTCGTGCAGCAGGTAGCCGTGCGCGGCGTGGATCTCCACGGCGGCGAACCCGGCGTCCAGCGCCCGCCCGGCGGCGGTGGCGAAGGCGTCCACCACTGCGGCGATGCCCGCCTCGTCCAGCGCGGTCGGCGTGCGGTATTCCGGCACGAACGGCTGGTCGCCGGGGCCGACAGGGGTCCAGCCGCCCTCGGCGTCCGGCACGCCGCCGCGCGTCGGTGCCCACGGCCGGTACGTGGACGCCTTGAACCCGGCGTGCGCGAGCTGCACGGCCGGGACCGCGCCGTGGGCGGCGACGAACGCGGTGATCGGCCGCCACGCGTCGACGTGCGCGCCGGACCAGAGGCCGGTGTCCTGCGGGCTGATCCGGCCCTCGGGCACCACAGCCGTCGCCTCGGTGATGACGAGCCCGGCCCCGCCGACCGCGCGGGAGCCGAGGTGGACGCGGTGCCAGTCGGTGGGCAGGCCGTCCGGTCCGGCGCTGTACTGGCACATGGGCGCCAGCGCGATCCGGTTGGGCAGCGTGACGCCGCGCAGGGCGAGCGGGGTGAACAGGGCGCTCATTCTCGGATCCTCCGGTCGTGGCAACGGGTGCGCCTCCTTCTCAGGAGACGCACCCGAAGGAGTGTGGATCAGGCGGGTACGGGGTCGAGCCGCTCGGTCTCGACCGGCTCGATCAGGTCGCGCTTGCCGGCCGAGTCGTACGCGGCCCGGTCGAGCGTGCCCTCCCGGGCGGCCACGATGGTCGGCACCACGGCCTGCCCGGCCACGTTGGTGGCGGTACGGATCATGTCCAGGATCGGGTCGATGGCCAGCAGCAGGCCGGCCCCGGCCAGCGGCAGGCCCAGCGTGCTCAGGGTCAGCGTCAGCATGACGATCGCGCCGGTCAGGCCGGCGGTCGCAGCCGAGCCCACCACCGAGACGAACGCGATCAGCAGGTAGTCGGTCACGCCCAGGTTCACGCCGAACACCTGCGCCACGAAGATGGCGGCGAGCGCCGGGTAGATGGCGGCGCAGCCGTCCATCTTCGTGGTGGCGCCGAACGGCACCGCGAAGGAGGCGTACTCGCGGGGGACGCCCAGGCGCTCGACCGAACGCTGGGTCACCGGCATGGTGCCCACCGAGGAGCGGGAGACGAAGGCCAGCTCGATGGCGGGCCAGGCGCCGGCGAAGAAGCGCAGCGGGTTGAGCTTGCCGGCCACCGCGAGCAGCACCGGGTAGACCACGAACAGCACCAGGGCGCAGCCGACGTAGACGGCCGTGGTGAACTTCGCGAGCGGGGCGAGCAGGTCCCAGCCGTACGAGGCGACGGCGTTGCCGATCAGGCCGAGCGTGCCGATCGGGGCGAGCCGGATGACCCACCAGAGCGCCTTCTGCACGATCGACAGCAGCGAGCGGTTGAGCGCCACGAACGGTTCGGCGGCGTCGCCGACCAGCAGCGCGGCGGCGCCCACCACCAGGGCGAGGAAGACGATCTGCAGGACGTTGCCCTCGACGAACGCGCCGACCGGGTTGGTCGGGACGATGCCGGTGAGGAAGTCGATCCAGGAGCCGGTGGTCTTCGGCGCGGTGGCGCCGGCCGGGTCCAGGTTGACGCCCCGGCCGGGGTCGGTGAGCAGGCCGATACCGATGCCGATGCTCACCGCGATGAGCGCTGTGACGCCGAACCAGAGCAGCGTCTTGACTGCCAGCCGGGCGGCGTTGGCGACGCCGCGCAGGCTCACCACGCTGACCACGATGGCGGTGAAGACCAGCGGCGGCACGGCGAGCTTGAGGAGCTGGACGAAGAGGCCGCCGACGGTGTCGAGCGTGCTGGTCAGCCAGGCGAGGTCGGCGGCGCGGGCGAGGAAACCGAGCGCCACGCCGAGCACGAGGCCGAGCAGGATCTGGACGGAGAAGGGGATTCTGCGCAGGGCGGAAGTCATGAGGACGGATCCAAGGTCTGGAGAGGGAAGGCGGGCGTCGGGGGCGTGGAGCTACGCCGGACAGACGCCGCTGGCCTGCCGTCGCAGATCGACGTACAGGCGCTCGGTGAGGCACCAGACATTGGTCATCGTCGCGACACGTTACTCCCGCCCCGGGCCGGAACGGAAGGACCGTCGCCGGTGAGGCTCCTTACAGCCAGGTAGCCGGAGGTGACCAGTCCCCAGGCGGCGACCACGACCAGCAGCACCCGCTCCGACACCCCGAGCAGCGTGCTGCGCCCGACCAGCAGCAGCGCCGCCGCCACTACGGCGGCCACCGGCAGCGCCACCGCCGCGCCGACCGCGGCGATCCGCCGCAGCCCCTGGTCCGCGGCCGGGGAGAACAGCAGTACGAGCATGGCGAGCACCACCGCGGCGGTCGCCGCGATGCTCGCACCGCCGTGCACCAGGTCGGCCACCGTTGTCGCCTCGAACGGCGGCAGCGGGCAGCCCTCGCTGCACGTGACGGTGCCGGAGAGCACCGTGGCGACCGCGCCGGCGCCGAGCAGCCCGGCCGCCGCCCGCAGCCCCGGCGGCAGCGCCCCGGCGAGCAGCAGCAGCGACGCGGCCACCGAGAAGATCCCCAACCGGTACGCCCCGGCGTACCCGCTGTCGGTGATGCCCGCCTCACTCACGTACGCGATGGGGCCCGGGCCGGGACCGGCGATCACCGCGACAGTCACCGCTGCCGCGCCGGCTGCCAGGCAGACGGCGGCGAACGCGGCGGCGATCCGGCGGCCGGTGCCCTCAGCCACGTCCGTGCGGGGTGGTCCAGCCGGACAGGTCCGGCCCCAGCGGCACGATCCGGGTCGGGTTGATCATGTCGTGGGTGGCGTAGTAGTGCCGCTTGATGTGGTCGAAGTCCACCGTCTCGCCGAAGCCCGGCGTCTGGAACAGGTCCCGCGCGTACGCCCACAGCACCGGCATCTCGGTGAGCTTGCGCTCGTTGCACTTGAAGTGGCCGTGGTACGCCACGTCGAAGCGCACCAGCGTGGTGAACAGGCGCACGTCCGCCTCGGTGATCGCGTCGCCCATCAGGTAGCGCCGGCCGGCCAGCCGCTCGCTCAGCGCGTCCAGGCGGGCGAACAGCGCGGTGAACGCCTCGTCGTACGCCTCCTGCGAGGTGGCGAAGCCGCACCGGTAGACGCCGTTGTTGACGTCCCGGTGGATCTCCGCCATCAGCGCGTCCATCTCCGGGCGCAGCTCGACCGGGTAGAGATCGGGCGCGTCCGGCGCGTGGAACCGCCGCCACTCGGTCGAGAAGTCCAGCGTGAGCTGCGGATAGTCGTTCGTCACGACCCGTCCGGTGAGCGTGTCCACGAGCGCCGGCACCGTCACCCGGCCGGTGTAGTCCCTGTCGGTGGACAGGTACGCCTCGGACAGGAAGCCGATGCCGAGCACCGGGTCGAAGCCGTCCGGGTCGAGCGCGAACCGCCAGCCCCGCTCGTCCCGGATCGGGTCGACGGTGCCCAGCGAGATCACCTCGTCCAGCCCGAGCAGGCCGCGCACGATCCGGGCCCGGTGCGCCCACGGGCAGGCCCGGCACCAGATCAGCCGGTACCGGCCCGCCTCCAGCGGCCAGCGTCCCGCCTCGTCCGGCCCGCCGCCCTCGGGTGACGTGGAGTGCGGGGTGACCCGGCCGGTGAACCGGTTGGGCTGGCGGACGAACGCGCCGCCGCCGCTGGTCTCTGCGCTGAACTGGGCCCCGGACATGCGGCAAACCTATCCGCTCCGGTCACGGATATCCTGGCGCCGGGTACCCCCACCGACCCCTTCCCACCCCCGAAGGACGTACGCGCGATGACAGTGGCCTATCTCGTTGCCGGAGTCCGCACCCCGATCGGCCGGTACGCCGGCGCGCTGGCCGGGGTCCGCCCCGACGACCTGGCCGCGCACGTCGTCCGCGAGCTGGTGGCCCGCCACCCCTCGGTCGACTGGGCCCGCACCGACGACGTGATCCTGGGCTGCGCCAACCAGGCCGGCGAGGACAACCGCAACGTGGCCCGGATGGCCGCGCTGCTCGGCGGCCTGCCGGAGGAGGTGCCGGGCAGCACCGTCAACCGGCTCTGCGGCTCCGGCCTGGACGCGCTCGCGTCCGCCGCCCGCGCGATCGTCGCCGGGGAGGCCGACCTGGTGGTGGCCGGCGGCGTGGAGAGCATGAGCCGCGCGCCGTTCGTCATGCCGAAGGCGGCCACGCCGTTCGCCCGCACCGCCGAGGTGTACGACACCACGATCGGCTGGCGGCTGGTGAACCCGCTGATGCGCAAGGGGTGGGGCATCGACTCGATGCCGGAGACGGCGGAGAACGTGGCAGCGGAGTTCGGCGTGGACCGGGCCGCGCAGGACGCCTTCGCGTACCGGTCGCAGCAGCGGGCCGCCAAGGCGCAGGCCGACGGCCGGCTGGCCGAGGAGATCGTCCCGGTGACGGTGCCCGCGGGCAAGCGCGAGACGAAGCTGGTCGAGGCCGACGAGCATCCGCGCGAGACGTCGCTGGAGAAGCTCGCCGCGCTGCCCACCCCGTTCCGCGAGGGCGGCACCGTCACCGCCGGCAACTCCTCCGGCGTCAACGACGGCGCCGTCGCGCTGCTGGTCGCCTCCGCGGCCGCCGTCGAGCGCTACGGCCTCACCCCGCTGGCCCGGGTACGCGGCGCCGCGTCGGCAGGCGTACCGCCGCGGATCATGGGCATCGGTCCGGTTCCGGCGACCCGGAAGCTGCTCGACCGGACGGGCCTGTCGCTCGCCGACGTGGACGTGATCGAGCTGAACGAGGCGTTCGCCGCGCAGTCGGTGGCGGTGCTGCGCGAGCTGGGCCTGCCGGAGGACGCCGAGCACGTCAACCCCGGCGGCGGGGCCATCGCGCTGGGTCACCCGCTCGGCGCCAGCGGTGCCCGGCTGGCGTTGACCGCCGCGCTGGAACTGCGCCGAAGGGGCGGCCGGCGGGCGCTCGCCACCATGTGCATCGGTGTCGGCCAGGGCATCTCGCTGCTGCTGGAGTCGGCCGCCTGAACCGGGCCGCCGGCATCGCCTCCAGTGGATCTCCCGAACCCGGCCGTACCGGCCTAGAGTGGTCTGGACCACATGATCCGCCATCGACGGCGGACGACGACCTGGGGGACCGAGCGATGCAGACGCCGGAGAGCCTGCCCACCGAGATCGACCTGACCCGGCCGAGCGCCGCCCGGGTCTACGACTACTTCCTCGGTGGGGCGCACAACTTCGAGATCGACCGGCAGCTCGCCGAACAGATCGCGGCGATGACGCCGAACCTGGCCGCCACCATGCGCTCCGGGCGGGAGTTCCTGCGCCGGGCCGTACGGGTGCTGCTCGACGCCGGCATCGACCAGTTCCTCGACGTCGGCTCCGGCATCCCCACCGTCGGCAACGTGCACGAGGTCGCCCAGGCCGCCGACCCGGACGCCCGCATCGTGTACGTGGACATCGACCCGGTCGCCGTGGCGCACAGCCACGAACTGCTCGCCGGCAACGACCGGGCCACGGCGATCCTGGCCGACCTGCGCGAGCCGAAGCTGATCCTGGACCACGCCCGCGCCAGCGGCCTGATCGACTTCGACCGGCCGCTGGGCATCCTGCTCGCCGGCGTGGTGCACTTCGTGCCCGACGCCGACCGCCCGGCCGACATCCTGGCCACGCTGCGCGCCGCCGCCGCACCCGGCAGCTACCTGGTCATCTCCCACTCCACGTTCGAGGACCAGCCGCAGGAGATGCTGGACGCGCAGCGGCTGTCGGCGCGTACCGCCACCGAGATCACGCTGCGCTCGCGGGCCGAGATCACCGGCTTCTTCGGCGACTGGACGATCCTCGAACCGGGCGTCGTGCACATGCCGCTGTGGCGGCCCGACTCCCCGTCGGACGTGGACGAGCACCCGGAGCGGCTCGGGGCCTTCGGCGGCGTCGCCCGGCACGACCGCGCCGCCGGCTGAGCCCCATGCGCGCCCCGGACAGCGACGGGGGAGACGTCAGCCGGCCCGGCGCCGCCGCGTACGCCGTCGAGTGGGCTCGCGCGGTGCGCCGTATCGGGTTCGTGCCGCTGAGCGCGGCCGAGACCGAGCGCCTGCTGGTGCCGCTCACCGAGCGACTCGGCGAGGCCCTGCTCGCCCCCACCTTCTCCGCCCGCCCGGCGGAGGAGGTGGGGCGTGCCCTGGTCCAAGCGCACCTCACCGAGCCCGGCGTGCTCGACTGGTCGGTGCAGGCGCTCGGCGACCGGTTCCTGCCCTGGGTGCTGCCGTCGCGCACCCAGTCGCCGGAGCTGCGTGAGCGGGTCGCGCTGCTCCAGGGCGCGTTCGCCGCCGGGTTCGCCCGCGCGCTGCGCGACCGGGTCTTCAGCCAGCAGGAGCGGATCGCCCGGTCCGCGTGGCAGGCCCGGGACACCGTCGAGCAGGCGCTGCGGGACAGCGAGGCGCGGTTCCGGGCGGTCTTCACCGGCGCCGCCATCGGCATCGGCATCGCCGGGGTGGACGGGCAGATCATCGAGGTCAACCAGTCCTTCGCGGACATGCTCGGCTACGCCGTCGCGGAGATGCGGCGGATGAACGTCTCGGCGTTGTTCCACCCCGACGACGCGGCCGGGATGTGGGAGCTGTACCAGGAGCTGATCGAGGGCAAGCGGGACAGCGCGCGGGTGGAGAAGCGCTACTACCGCAAGGACGGCAGCGTGGTCTGGACGGACCTCGCGGTCTCGCTCATCCGGCACGACGACGGCCGGCCCCGGTTCACCGTGGCGATGGTGGAGGACATCACCCAGCGGTACGAGTTGCAGCAGCGGCTGCGCTTCCAGGCGCTGCACGACCCGCTGACCGGCCTGCCCAACCGGACGCTGTTCTTCGAGACGCTCGGCGACGTCTTCGACGGCGCCGGCCCGGACCAGCGCGTCGGGCTGTGCTTCATCGACCTGGACGGCTTCAAGGCGGTGAACGACAGCCTCGGCCACGACCTGGGCGACCGGCTGCTCAAGGTGATCGCCCGCCGGCTCAGCGACTGCGTGGCCGGGCGCGGCCACCTGGTGGCCCGGATGGGCGGCGACGAGTTCGTCATCCTGGTCGACTCCGACGGCGGCATCGACGACGCGGTGGAGGTCGCCGAGCTGGCGCTGGCCGCGGTGTCCGCGCCGGTGCACGTCGGCGACCAGCAGCTCGCCGTGTCGGCGAGCATCGGCATCGTGGAGTGCCCGGCGGCGGAGACGAGCGTCGGCGACCTGATGAAGGCCGCCGACACCACGCTCTACTGGGCCAAGGCGGAGGGCCGGGGCCGCTGGGCGGTGTACGACCCGGAGCGCAGCGCCGCCGACATCGCCCGCTCCGCGCTGGCCGCGAACCTGCCCGCGGCGCTGGACCGGGGCGAGTTCGTGCTGCACTACCAGCCGATCGTGTCGCTGCTGGACGGCACGATGGTGGCGGTCGAGGCGCTGGTGCGCTGGCAGCACCCGGAGCTGGGGCTGATCGGGCCGGACCGGTTCATCGGGCTGGCCGAGGAGACCGGCCTGATCGTCCGGCTCGGCGCCTGGGTGCTGCGTCAGGCGTGCCGCGACGCCGAGTCGTGGCGGCGCGCGTACCCGGACACCACGCCTGTTGTCAGCGTCAACCTGGCCGCCCGGCAGGCCGACGACCCGGCCATCGTGGAGACGGTGGCCGAGGCGTTGCAGCACACCGGCCTGCCGGCCGAGCTGTTGCAGCTGGAACTGACCGAGAGCGCCGTCATGGGCAGCGCCGGTGAGCCGCTGCGGACGCTGCACCAGCTCGCCGGCCTCGGGCTGCGGCTGGCCATCGACGACTTCGGCACCGGCTACTCGAACCTCGCGTACCTGCGGCGGCTGCCGATCCACTGCGTGAAGCTGGCCGGCCCGTTCGTCGAGGGGATCCGGGGTGACGGCGGGGACGCGGTCGCCGACCATCGGGACGAGCGGATCGTGGACGCGCTGGTCCGGCTGGCGCACGCGCTGGAGCTGTCGGTGACGGCCGAGGCGGTGGAGACCGAGGTGCAGGCCGAACGGCTGCGGGCGCTGCGCTGCGACACCGGGCAGGGCCGGCTGTTCGGCGCCCCGATGCCCGCCGACGGCATCCGCGCCCGCCTGGGCGGGTAAGGAAGGGCCCCCTCTTAACGCCTCCGGTAGAGGAGGGGGCCCCGCTTAACACCTCCCGCGCACACGCGGCAGGCGAGGAAGGGAGAACCGGTGAGCCTCACCGATTCGCAGGCCGTGGTGTCGGTGGTCGCCGCGCTGGCGATCGTCGCCGGACTGGCCGGGGTGGTGGTGCCCGGATTACCGGCGCTGCCGCTGTGCTGGGGCGGCGTACTGGTGTGGACGCTGTTCGGCGACGCCGGGCCGGGCCGCTGGGCGGTGCTCGCCGCCGCCACGGCGATCGCCGCCGGCGGCACCGTGCTCAAGTACCTCTGGCCGGGGCGCAACCTGAAGCGGACCGGCGTGCCCACCACCTCGCTGCTTGCGGGCGGGCTGCTCGGCGTGGTCGGGTTCTTCGTGATCCCGGTGGTCGGGCTGCCGATCGGCTTCGTCGGCGGGATCTTCGGCGCCGAACGGCTGCGGCGACACCCGCCTCGCCTGGCCGGCCACGGTGCAGGCACTCAAGGCCGCCGGGCTGTCGATGGTCCTGGAGTTCACCGCCGGCCTGATGATCGCCGCGCTGTGGGTCGCGGGGCTGCTGTTCGTCTGACCGTCGCCGGGCCACCCGGCGACCACCCGGCCGGTACGGTCGACCGGATGCGGACAACAGTCCTGGGCGGCCTCGGCGCCTTCCCCACCGCCCACCAGGCCTGCGCCGGCTTCCTCGTCGAACACGACGGCTTCCGGCTGCTGATCGACTCCGGCTACGCGACGCTGCAACCGTTGCTGGCGCTCACGAGGGCGGAGCACGTCGACGCCGTCTACGTCAGCCACGGCCACCCCGACCACTGCGCCGACCTGCAACCGCTGGTCCGCGCCCGGGTGCTCGCGAACCGGTCCGGGCCGCCCCTGCCGGTGTACGCCCCCACCGGCAGCCTCGCCGGACTGCTCGCGATCGACGAGCCGGGCCTGCTCGAACCTGGGTACCGGCTGACCGGGTTCACACCGGGGGAGACGCTGCGTCTCGGGCCGTACGAGGTGCGGACGTTCGCGTTGCCGCACTGGGTGCCGAACGCCGGGGCCCGGTTCTCGGCGGCGGGCCTGGTGCTCGCCTACACCGGGGACACCGGACCCAGCCCGGCGCTGGTGGAGCTGGCCCGCGACGCGGACCTGCTGATCGCGGAGGCGACCTATCCGGACGACATCCCGCAGCGGCACGAGGGGAACCTGTCCAGCGCCGTCGAGGTCGGCCGGTACGCCGCCGAGGCCGGGGTGCGGCGCCTGCTGCTCACCCATCTGTGGCCGGGGACGGAGCCGCGGGAGGCGCTGGCCGCCGTACGGCGCGGGTTCGCCGGCCCGGTGGAGGTGGCTGCGCCCGGGCTGACGGTGACCGTCGGCCGGTAGGGAGCGGCGGCGCGGGGCGTCCGGAGGGTACGGCCGATCGCCGTACTTCAGTGAGAGAGAGGTGGACGCCGCGCGCCGCCGCGGACCGGGCGTTGCCGAGCGCCCGGTGCCGGCCCGTCGGGTCGGGCCTGGTCACGCCCACAATGATGCCCCGGGTGGGATCGGGCGACAACGCAATTACCGGGGTACGTATTGACCGCCTTGATCGGCCGGGAGCACACTGCGAGCACTCGCACGAGCATCGCCTCGAGGAGGTGTGCAGTGGCCACGACGCCCGCGCCGACCGCCGAGCAGCCGATGGACGACGACGCCCGACGACTCGCCGAACTCGGCTACAAACAGGAGTTGCGCCGCAAGTGGAGCGGCTTCTCCAACTTCGCGATCTCGTTCTCCATCATCTCGATCCTGGCCGGCTGCTTCACCACGTTCGGCCAGGCGTGGAACAACGGCGGCCCGGTGGCGATCTCCTGGGGCTGGCCGCTGATCTCGCTGTTCATCCTGATCATCGGCTTCTGCCTGGCCGAGCTGGTGTCGGCGTACCCGACAGCGGGCGGGATCTACTGGTGGGCGGCGACGATGGGCCGGCCGGTGCACGGCTGGTTCACCGGCTGGCTCAACCTGATCGGGCTGGTCGCGGTGACCGCGTCGGTCGACTACGGCTGCGCCACGTTCCTCAACCTGACGCTGTCGGCGCTGTTCGACGGCTGGGCCGGCACCGGGCACCAGACGTTCGGGCTGTTCGTGGTGATCCTCGCGCTGCACGGGCTGATCAACATCTACGGGCACCGGATCATCGACGTACTCCAGAACGTCTCGGTCTGGTGGCACGTCGCCGGCGCGGCCGTCGTGGTGCTGATCCTGGTCCTGGTCCCGGACAACCACCAGAGCTTCCAGTTCGTGTTCACCGAGCGGTTCAACAACTCCGGCTTCGGTGACGGCGACACCGGCGGGCTGGCGTTCTGGTTCTACGTGCTGCCGCTGGGCTTCCTGCTCACGCAGTACACGATCACCGGCTTCGACGCCTGCGCGCACGTCTCCGAGGAGACCCGGGGCGCGTCCAAGGCCGCCGCGCAGGGGCTGTGGCGGTCGATCTTCTACTCGGCGGTGGGCGGCTGGATCCTGCTGCTCGCGTTCCTGTTCGCGGCCACCGACGTGGACGCGATCAACGAGGCGGGCGGCTTCTCCGGGGCGATCTTCGAGTCCGCGCTGACGCCGTTCTTCTTCAAGGCCGTCATCATCATCTCCACCATCGGGCAGTTCTTCTGCGGCATGAGCTGCGTGACGTCGATGTCGCGGATGGCGTACGCGTTCAGCCGGGACCGCGCGGTGCCCGGCTGGAAACTCTGGTCGAAGGTGAACCGCAACGGTACGCCGGTGAACGCCATCATCGGCGCGACGCTGGCCGGGCTGGTGCTCACGCTGCCCGCGCTCTACCAGCGCGGCGGCATCCCGGTCGCGTTCTACGCGGTGGTGTCGGTCGCGGTGATCGGGCTGTACCTGTCCTTCATCATCCCGATCTTCCTGCGGCTGCGGATGGGCGACCGGTTCACCCCGGGCCCGTGGACGCTCGGCCGCCGCTACAAGCTGCTCGGCTGGATCGCGGTGGTCGAGATCGCGGTCATCTCGGTCTACTTCGTGCTGCCGATCGTCCCGGCGGGTGTGCCCGGCAACCCCGACTTCAGCTGGACGGCTGTGAACTACGCGCCCATCGCCATCGGTGGCGTGCTGCTCGGCGTCGCGATCTGGTGGTACGCCTCGGCCCGCAAGTGGTTCACCGGCCCGCGCCGCACAGTCGACCAGGCCGAACCCGAGCCCGAGCCCGCCGAGCCGTCGTAGCTGTCGGTGGGTCCTGCCATGATCCGGCAATGGACTCGGAAGCGGTGGTACGCGCGTTGTGGGATCGCATGCAGGCCCGGGACTGGACCGGCGTCGGCGACCTGCTGGCCGACGACGTGGTGGTCGAGTGGCCGGCCAGCGCCGAGCGGATCGTGGGCCGCGACCACTACGTGAAGATCAACGCCGAGTACCCGGAGGGCTGGTCGATCCGGGTACTGCGGGTGGTGGCGTCCGGAGACACTGTGGTGTCCGAGGTGGAGGTGCCGCACGAGGAGATGGGCGTGCACCGGGTCGCGTCGTTCTGGACCGTGCGCGACGGGCGGATCGTCGACGGCCGGGAGTACTGGACCGGCCTCGGCACCGACCCGTCCCCGCAGTGGCGGTCCGCCTGGGTCCAGCCGATGTGAGATGGTCTTTTGGTCAGGCTGCGGGCCCGGTCTGCTTGGCCAGTGAGACGAACGACCGCCACGAGGACGGGGTGAGGTGGAGGGTTCCGCCGTCGCGGTCCTTGCTGTCACGCACCAGCACCACTCCCGGCAGGTTGTCGGCCACCTCCACGCAGTCGCCACCGCTCGTGCCGCTGTGGGTGGACTTCTTCCAGATCGCGTTACTGAGGTCCATGCTGACTCTCAACTTCCTTGATCAGGGCGACCGACAGGGTCTGCGGCAAGGCTACGCTGCGGACGCCTTCCCACCGTGCCAGGAGCGTCGCCATCGCATCCTCGCCATCGATGAGCAGCCCGTCAAGCTGGTTCTCCAGGTGTCCCACCCAGCCGCCCTCCGCCGAGTGGGCCAGCGCCAGCGGCCCGGAAAGGCCGACGTGATGTCCGGCATCGGCTGGAATGACGTGTAGTTGGACGTGCGGGAGTTCGGCCACGTGCAGCAGGTGCGCGAGCTGCTCGGCCATGATGGCGTCACGGCGGCGGAGCGCTGACTCATCAATCACTGCGATGACGAGCGGGGGATGGTCGCGGAGCAAGATCTCCTGCCGCTCCAGCCGTCCAGCTACCCGCTTCTCCACTTCCTCGGACGGTCTCGTGCTGTCGAAGCGCAGCACCATGCGGGCATAGTTCGCCGTCTGAAGCAGGCCAGGGATCAGAGACGGATTGAAGTACCGAAGCTGTCGGGCCGCGCGTTCGGCCTCCAGCCAGGGCTGGAACCACGAAGGCTGGCTCTCCCGTTTGGCCATATTCAGCAGTGTCGTCAGCAGATCGCCGGTCTTCAGCGCCTCATCTGCTCGGGCGAGGAACACGCGATCCAGCGGACGGGCCCCAGTCTCCACTGCCGAAACCATGGAGGCGGAGTAGTGCAGGAGCCTGCCGAACTCCTCTTGACTGAGACCGGCGGCGGAGCGCATCCGGCGGAGTTGCGATCGGATGAGGTCGGCTGTCGGTTCCTCCACAGTTCCTCCACAGTTCGTGCGTGAACTTCATTCACTATCCGGCGCTGGGATGTGCGCTTCACTGGTGCGCCGTGACCAGGCTCGATGCCTTCCGACCGTAGCGGTGTCCTCACCAGACTGTCACGCATGCGGATCCGCTCGTCGCAGGCGAGCACGGGCGGATTCCAGCCCGGGGCCGCCCGGTCCCGACGATGCCGGGCGGCCCCCTCCATCTGCGAGGAGGCCGATATGCGTGTCCGATGGTTCCGGTGCCGTACCCGTGAGCTGCCCACCCTGCCGAAGCGCGAACCCGGCAGCAACCTGCCGGCCTGGATGCGTGAACCGACCCGGCCGTTCCCCACGGTTCGCCCGGGCAGCCCGGGGCGTCTGACGCCGGCGCAGGAGTGGCGGGCGAACGGGGGCCGTTGGTGACGGCCCTGGTCGGTGTGCTTAGCGCCATCGGTCACATCGGGTACGAGCCGGACTGGGTATGCGAGCGCTGCCGGGAGCCGTGGCCGTGTCCCACCCTGCGTCGCATTCCCCGCGATCAGCTCGATCCGGCGGCGCTCATCCGGATGATGGCGTTCCTCGTCCGGGGCGCGATCCGGGATCTGCGCGGTCGCGTCGACGGACCGGAGCCACCCGAGATCGTCCGGCGGTTCTTCTGGTTCCTTCCGCTCACCGACGACGAAGCGCGGGCAATCGCGCGAAGGCTGCGGTGATGGGCCGTCGCGTGGTTCCGCACCTGCCTCTGCGGCCGCTGTGGCGGTGCCGCAACTGCGGCGCGGAGTGGCCCTGCCAGCCGGCCCGGCTGTCGCTGCTCGTCGAGTACCGGGAGGACCGCACCGCGCTGCTTCTCTATCTCGGCGGGCTGATGGCCGAGGCGCGGGAACACCTCGCCCGGCTGAATCCCGACCACGCGCCGGACCTGCACCGCCGTTTCCTGGCCTGGGCGCGGGTTCGTGGCTGACGCGGGGCGGGCTGTCCGCGTACCGAAGGGGTCAGATCGTGGGGCGGCGGTGGGTGAGCGGGAAGCGGAGGATGCGGTCGTCGCCGGCCGCCGGGGTGCCGCGGCCGTCGCGGTTGCTGGTCGCCACCCAGAGCGCGCCGTCCGGCGCGACCTCGACGGTACGCAGGCGGCCGTACGTGCCGACCAGCTCCGCCACCGGTACGCCGACGCGGCCGGCGGCGTCGACGGGCACCGCCCAGAGCCGGGCGCCGCGCAGCGCGGCGACGTGGAGCGTGCCCCTGGTGAACGCGGCACCGCTCGGGGACGCCTGCGCGGGCGGCCAGACGACGACCGGGTCGCGGAACCGGGGATCACCGGCGACGCCCTCGACGAGCGGCCAGCCGTAGTTGCCGCCGGGCACGATCCGGTTCACCTCGTCCCAGGTGCTCTGGCCGAACTCGGTGGCGAACAGCCGCCCCTGCCGGTCCCAGGCGAGGCCCTGCACGTTGCGGTGGCCGTAGCTGTAGACGAGCGAGCCGGGGAACGGGTTGCCGGCCGGCACGCCGCCGTCCGGGCGGATCCGCAGGATCTTGCCGTTGCGGCTGGTCAGGTCCTGCGCGCGGGCGGACACCCCGGCGTCGCCGATCCCGGCGTACAGCATGCCGTCGGGGCCGAACGCGATCCGCCCGCCGTCATGGACGGCGCTGCGGGCGATGCCGCTCACCAGCACCTGCGGCGGCTGGGACACGCCGAGGCGGAACCGGACGATCCGGATGTCGGCAGCTGTGGTGTAGGCGGCGTAGACCCACCTGTCGCGGCGGTACCGGGGGGAGACCGCGAGCCCGAGCAGGCCCGCCTCGCCGCCGGCGGCCACGTCGGCGATCCGGGCCACCGGCCGGGCCGGGCGACCCGGGCGTACGCGCAGGATCGTGCCCTGGTCCCGTTGCGCGACCAGGGCGCTGCCGTCGGGCAGGAAGGCCAGCCCCCACGGCACCTCCAGCCCGGTCGCGACGACGCGGGGACGGGTCAGGTCGTAGCCGGACCAGCCGGCACGCCCGTCGAAGCCGCGCAGGTCGAGCGCGACCGGGCGCTGGTGCGCGTCGGCGGTGACCGGCCGGTCGGGGCCGTCCGCGGCCGGGCGGCCGGTGGGCCGGTTGCCGGCGTGGGCGTCGGTCGCTGCGAGCACGATCGCGAGGACGGCGGCGACGACCGCGACGGTACGACGGCGCATGTGCACTCCCCGGTTTCGCACCCGGCCTCGCCGGGGCATTGACGGTGATCCGGTTTGCCAGTAGACCTTGGTGATGGAGGCCCCTGATGAAACCAACGCCGCTCTCGCTGGAACAGTTGCGGGTCGCCGTCACCGAGGGTGAGATCGACACGGTGGTGCTCGCGCTCACCGACATGCAGGGCCGCCTGCAGGGCAAGCGGTTCCACGCGCCCTACTTCCTCGACCAGGTGGTCACGCACGGCAGCGAGGGCTGCAACTACCTGCTCGCCGTGGACGTCGACATGAACACCGTCGACGGGTACGCGATGTCGAGCTGGGAACGCGGCTACGGCGACTTCGCCATGCGCCCCGACCTGGACACGCTGCGCCGGATGCCCTGGCAGCCCGGGTCCGCGCTGCTGCTGGCCGACCTGGAGTGGCTGGACGGCTCCGGCCCGGTGGTCGCCTCGCCCCGGCAGATCCTGCGCAAGCAGCTCGACCGGCTGGCCGCGCACGGGCTGACCGCGTACGCCGGCACCGAACTGGAGTTCGTGCTCTACCGCGACTCGTACGAGGAGGCGTGGCAGCGCGGCTACCGCGACCTGACGCCGGCCAACCAGTACAACGTGGACTACTCGCTGCTCGGCACCGCCCGGGTCGAGCCGCTGCTGCGCCGCATCCGCACCGAGATGGCCGGCGCCGGGCTCACCCCGGAGAGCGCGAAGGGCGAGTGCAACCTCGGCCAGCACGAGATCGCCTTCCGGTACGACGAGGCGGTGCGCTGCGCCGACCACCACGTCATCTACAAGAACGGCGCCAAGGAGATCGCCGCCCAGGAGGGCATGGCGATCACGTTCATGGCGAAGCCGAACGAGCGGGAGGGCAACTCCTGCCACATCCACTTCTCGCTGCGCGACGCCTCCGGCTCCTCGGCGATGCTGGGGGACGGGCCCGCGCACCTGAGCGTCACCGGGCAGCGGGTGCTGGCCGGGCTGCTCGCCACCATGCGCGAGTTCAGCCTGTTCTTCGCACCCAACATCAACTCCTACAAGCGCTACCAGCCCGGCTCGTTCGCGCCGACCGCTTTGCGCTGGGGCACCGACAACCGCACCTGCGCGCTGCGGCTGGTCGGGCACGGGCAGGGGATGCGGGTGGAGAACCGGGTGCCGGGTGCCGACGTCAACCCGTACCTGGCGATCGCCGCGCTGGTGGCCGGCGCGGTGCACGGCATCGAGAACGAGCTGGAGCTGGCGGACGAGTGCACCGGCAACGCGTACGACGACCCGGACGCCGAGCGGGTGCCCACCACGCTGCGTGACGCGTTGGACCTGTGGCAGCGCTCGGAGGTGGCCCGGGAGGCGTTCGGCGACGAGGTGGCCGCCCACTACGCCAACCAGGCGAAGGTCGAGCTGACCGCCTTCGACGCCGCGGTGACGGACTGGGAGCTGACCCGTGGCTTCGAACGCCTCTGACGTGTACGCGCCCTCGCCTTCGCCCGCGTCCGTGCCCTCTCGCTCCCGCGATCTTGCACTTGCGGCCCTTGGCGCGGGTGTTGTGCGGCTTTCGGCGGGGCAGCAACTGCAAAATCGCCGAGGTGAGGGGAGGGGACCGCGTGGGTGAGGTGATCTCGCCTGTTGACGGGGCGGGGAT
>NZ_LEKG01000145.1:0-20649 GCF_001029515.1 Micromonospora sp. RV43
GCTGTGCGGGGCCGGGCCCGCACCGGGCGACGTCCCCGTCCCCGCACAGCCGTACCTGCTGGTCCTGCCCACGATGGAGGGCGCTCCCGCGCCGGTTCCCTGGCCGGGCGCCGAGGGGCAGCCCGGCTGGGCGATTCCGGTCACCGTGCCACCCGGCACCCAGGGGTACGCGTTGTTCGTCCCGTTGGTCCCGGCGACCGGCCAGCAGACGGCGACCGGCCAGCCTGCGGCGGCGGTGCCCGCCCAGGCCACAGCGCCCGCCGCCGAGCGCTCCCCCGTGGAGGGCGCCGCCCCCGCCGCCGCACCGGCCGACCGGCCGACGAGCGGAGAGCCTGTCGCTGCCTCACCGGACGCGGCTTCGGCCACCACCCAGGCGGCCGGCTCGAAGCCGTCCGTCGCGAGCGCCGACGCAGCGGGGGCGGCCACGGCCGGCTCCGGTGAGGCCGGCGCGCGTCCCGGCGACGGCGCTCCGCAGACGACCACTTCCGCGACGTCCGGCCCGCCGGGAGCCTCGCAGACGCCTGCCGCTCCCGCGGGCACGCAGCCGGCCTCCGGGTCATGGGCAGCGCCGGGCACGCAGCCGGGCTCCGGGCCGCCGCCCGCGCCGGGTGCGCAACGTGCTCCGGGCACGCCGCCTCCGCACGGCGGTGGGCCGGTGCCCGCGCCGCCGTACCCCGGAATGGGGTGGAGCGGGCACCCCCAGGCGCCGACGTGGGCGCCGCGACCACAGGTGCCGCGGACCTCGTTCCTCGGCGCGCGGTGGCCCGGCCCGAAGGCGGCGACCGGGCGGGCCGTGCCGCTCGCGGTGCTGGCCGCCGCGGTCGGCAGCGCGGTCTTCGTGCCGCTGGGCCGCGTCGGCGTCGGCTGGTTCCTGGGGTGGCTCACGCTCACGCTCGCGGTGGTGCTGGCGGTCCGGTCGAGGACCGCGGAGCTGCCGCGCGCCGACAAGCTCATCCGGGCCGGGTGGGCGGCGGCCGCGCTGGCCCTGATCGCCGTGCCGGCGTTCCGCAACGCCTGGTGGCTCGTGACGTTCTGCGTGCTCGGCGCGCTCGGCTGCGCCACCCTCGCGATCATCGGCGGGCGGCTGGTGCGCTCGGTCCTGTTCGGCCTGGTGGCGACGCCGTTCGCGGCGTTGCGCGGCCTGCCGTGGGTACGCCGGCACATCACCGCCTCGCCGCAGGAGGCGACGGTACGCAAGGTGACCGTCTCGGTGGTCGCCACGGTCGTGGTGCTCGTGGTCTTCGGCAGCCTGCTCGCGTCGGCCGACGCGGCGTTCTCCGAGGCGCTCGGCTCGCTCGTCCCCGAGATCAACCTCGGTACGGTGTTCGGCTGGGTGTTCCTCGCAGTGGTGGGCGGGCTGATCGCTGTCGCCGCGCTCTACACGCTCGCCGCGCCGCCCGACCTGTCCACAGTGGATCGCGAGGGTGAGCGCCGTCTCGGCCTGCTGGAGTGGGCCCCGGCCATCGGCGCGCTCACGCTGCTGTTCGCCGGGTTCGTGGTGGTGCAGTTCACCACGCTCTTCGGCGGGCAGCAGCACGTGCAGCGGGTCGCCGGGCTCAGCTACGCCGAGTACGCGCGCAGCGGCTTCTGGCAACTGCTCTTCGTCACGCTGCTGACCGTGGCGGTGCTCGGCGGGGTGAGCCGCTGGGCACGCCGGGAGCGGCCGGTCGAGCGGATCATGCTGCGCGTGCTGCTCGGGCTGATCAGCGCGCTGAGCGTGGTGATCGTGGCGTCGGCGCTGTCCCGGATGTGGACGTACCAGAAGGTCTACAGCTTCACCGGCGAGCGGATCTTCGTGATGGCGTTCGAGATGCTGCTCGGCACGGTCTTCCTGATGATCATCGCGGCCGGCGTCAAATGGCGGGGCCGGTGGATTCCCGGCACCACGCTCGCGCTGGCCGTGGCGATGCTGCTCGGCCTGGCCGTGCTCAACCCGGAGGACTACGTCGCCCGCCGCAACACGCTGCGGTACGAGCAGACCGGCAAGATCGACGCCTGGTACCTGCGGGCGTTGTCCGCCGACGCCACCCCGGCGCTCGCCAAGCTCCCCGACCCGGTACGCCGGTGCACGCTGAGCTGGATCGCCGACGACCTGGCCGAGCCCGACCCCTGGTACGCCTGGAACCTGGGCCGCCAGCGCGCTCGTAAGGCCCTCGACGAGGTCGGCCCGCAGGCGATCGGCGGTCCGAAGGACTGCCGACGGGCTGACCAGTTCGACCTGCCGAAGACGCGGCGTCCCCGCTGACGTCGCAGGCCGGGCCGCGGACCACCGCGGCCCGGCCACCGGCAGCCGTCCGGCGACCGTTCATCCGCTCCTCACCTCGACGCCACGGCGGACACCGACTCCGCACCTAGCTTCGGCTGCGCGAACGACAACCGAGGTAGCGGAGGTTTCTCCATGTCCACCCGTCAGCTCGTGACGGCACTCGTCGCCGGCGCGGTGCTCGCCGTGCCGGGCGTCGCCCACGCAGGTCCGGCCGACCGTCCCGGCGTACCGCCGCAGCGGACCCACTTCGACCTTCAGGCCCACCGCGGCGGCATCGGGATGACCACCGAGGAGACGCTCGCCGGGTTCGCCAAGGCGATGCGCCTCGGCGTCACCACGTTGGAGCTGGACACCCAGGTCACCCGGGACGAGAAGGTGGTAGTCACGCACGACCGGCAGGTCAGCGCGCAGAAGTGCCGCGACACCGCCCCGGTGCGGCCCGGCGACCCGGCCTACCCGTACGTCGGGAAGTACATCAAGGACCTCACGCTCGCGCAGATCAGGACCATGGACTGCGGCTACCAGCAGTTGCCCGGCTTCCCCGAGCAGGAGCAGATCGCCGGTGTCCGGATGGCCGAGCTGCGCGACGTGCTCGACCTGGTGAAGCGCTACCGCGCGCACGGGATCACGCTCAACATCGAGACCAAGGTGGAGGCGGGCGCGCCCGAGCAGACCGCGCCGCGTGAGCTGTTCGTCCGGCGGGTCTTCGAGGAGATCCGGCGCTCGGGCATCGAGCGGCAGGTCACCATCCAGTCCTTCGACTGGGGCGCGCTGCGGGAGATGCACCGGCTCGCGCCGCGCTGGCCGCTCGTGGCGCTGACGAACTACGACTTCCTCCAGGTCGGCAAGCCGGGCGCGTCGCCGTGGCTGGGCGGGCTGGACGTGGACGACTTCGGTGGCGACTTCGTCCGGGCCGCCGCCGCGACCCCTGGCGTGACCGCGCTGTCCCCGAACTACGGGTTCCCGCAGAACGGCACGATCGCCGACCCGAACTTCCGCTTCTACCCGGACCGCCGGATGATCGCCGACGCGCACGCACGAGGGCTCAAGGTCATCCCCTGGACCTGCGACGACATGCCCACAGTGGCGGCGCTCATGGACATGGGCGTCGACGGGATCATCACCGACTACCCGAACCGGGTGCGGCAGCTCATGGCCGAACGCGGGATGCGGTTGCCGAAGGCGTACCGGGCGCGCTGAGGTCCGGCGGCGGCCCGGTCAGGCCGGGCCGCCGCCGAAGCCGATCTCGTTGCCGTCCGGGTCGTGGAAGATCACCTTCCGGACCCCGTTGTCGTAGGTCTCCTGCGCGGTCGGCGTCAGACCCCGGGCGGCGATCGCCGCGACGCGGGAGTCGAGGTCGTCGACGAAGACCGTCTGCATGGCGTGACCGGCGTGCTCGGGCCGTACGTCGACGTAGAGGTAACGGTGCTCGGCCAGCTCCCACACCGCCTCGCTGTCGTCGGGCCGGAACTGCGGCGGTGCGCCGAACAGCCGCTCGTACCAGTCCGTCGCCACCGCGAGATCGCGCACCGGGACGCCGGCGAACAGGTCGACAGTCATCCGGCCAATCTATCCGGGTCGACGTGCCGGCGCGGGCTCACGCCGTACCGGCGTTTGAACGCCGCACTCAGGGCGAAGGAACTGCCGTAGCCGACCCGGTGGGCCACCGCGCCCACCGTGGCGCCGGGCTCGCGGAGCAGATCGGCCGCGAGCGCCAGCCGCCAGCCCGTCAGGTACGCCATGGGCGGCTCGCCGGCCAGCGCGGTGAACCGCCGGGCCAGCGCCGCCCGGGACATCCCCACCTCCGCGGCGAGCGACGCCACCGTCCACGGCCGGGCCGGGTCGTCGTGCAGCATGCGCAGCGCGCGGCCGACCACCGGATCGGCGTACGCCCGGTACCAGGCGGGCGCGGCGGCGCCGGGCCGGGCGAACCACTCCCGCAGCGCGGCGATGAGCAGCAGGTCGAGCAGGCGATCGAGCACCGCCTCCTGGCCGGGATCGTCCTTGACGATCTCGGCGGCCAGCAGCGGCACCAGCGGCGTGTCCCACGACTCGCGCCGCACCACCGCGAGCGGCGGCAGCGCGTCCAGCAGCCGCCGCCCCACAGTGCCCCGCACCGGGTACGTGCCGGTGAGCAGCACGGTCCGGCCGTCCGGCCCGTTGCCCCAGGTGCGTACGCCCCACCGCGTCATCGCGAACAGCTCGCGCCCGTCGGGAGTGGTGCAGCGCTGGCCCGGGTGCACGACCACCTGCGGCGCCGTGGCCGGATCGTCCGCCACCGTGTACGGGGCCGGCCCGCGCACGATCGCCACGTCACCCTCGGTCAGCCGCGCGGCCTCGCCCTCTTCCGGCACGATCCAGCCGTCGCCCCGCACCACGGCGACCAGCGTGAGCGGCGCCTCGTCCCGGATCAGCATCGACCAGGGCGGGGTGAGGATCGAACGCAGCAGGAAGGCGCCCCGCGCACGGGGACCGTCGAGCAGACCGGAAACGGCGTCCACGAGACGATTGAACACAGGATCGCGCGTCCTGACCATGGGCCGTCTCACCGCGCGGCGGTTCGATGAGGACATGCGACTCGTACAACTGACGCTGGCCGGCGCCACAGTCGGGGCCGGGCTGATGGCGGGCCTGTTCGCCGCATTCGCGTACGCGGTGATGCCGGCGCTGCGCGGCGCTGACGACCGCACGTTCGTCGACGCGATGCAGCGCATCAACGTCACCATCGTCTACGGCTGGTTCCTGCTGGCCTTCCTGGGTACGCCGGTGCTGGCCGCGCTCGCGGCGGTGCTGGCGTGGCGGGGTGCGGCCCGGCCGGCGCTGCCGTGGATCGTCGCCGGGCTCGCCCTGTACCTGGTGATGTTCGTCGTCACCGTGGCGGTGAACGTGCCGTTGAACGATGCGCTCGCGGCGGCTGGTTCCGCCGATCTCGCTGCGGCTCGGGAGCGCTTCGAGTCCGCCTGGGTCACCTGGAACGTGGTCCGGACGCTGGTGAGCACTGCGGGGTTCGGCGCGCTGTGCTGGGCGCTGGTGCTCGCGGGCCGCGCCGCTTGAGCGCCGTTTGCCCGCGAGATGCTAGGAGATGAACCTGTCCGCGTACTCCTCCGCAGGTTCCACGTTGGTGATGACGTCGATCAGGACACCGTCCGGGCCGGCGAGGATGAAGTGCCGCTGTCCGAACTCTTCGGTCCGCACGGGAAGCACGACCTCCAGGTGCCGCAGGCGCTCCCACTCGGCGTCGACATCGTCCACCTCCAGGTTGAGCAGCATCCCGCTGGCGACCGGCCCGCGGTAGGCCGCCGGGATGGTCTCGTGGCTGCTGTCCAGCACCGCCAGTTCCCAGTTGTCGCGGCGCAGGCTCACGTACCACTCCGTCTCGAAGGTCGGCTGGAACCCGAAGTGCTCGCGGTAGAAGGCCGCAGCCGAGGTCACGTCGGTCGTCATGAGGACCGGGTACGAGCTGGCGAGTGTCATGGCGAACTCCTTTACATACACTGTGCAGGTAAAGGAATATACATACACGGAGCATGTAAAGGAAGAGTGCGGCATGGCGCGAGCCACCAAGGAGCAGAGCGAGATCACCGGCCGGCGCATCCGGGACGTCGCGACTGCCCTGTTCGCCGAACGCGGCTACACGGCCGTCCGCCTGGAGGAGGTGGCCGCCGCAGCCCAGGTCACCAGGGGTGCGGTCTACCATCACTACCGCAACAAGCAGCACCTGTTCGAAGCCGTCGCAGCCGCCGCGCAACAGCGGGTCGCCGCTGCGGTCGCCAGCGCTGCCGAAGCGGTCGCCGATCCATGGGACGGCCTGGTCGCCGGCTGCCGGGCGTTCCTCACCGCCAGTGTCGACGACACACACCGGCGGATCCTGCTGGTCGACGCGCCCGCGGTGATGGGTTGGCGCACGTGGCGCAGCCAGGACGCGGCCGCTTCCGGGCACCACCTGGCCGAGGCGGTGGCCACGCTGGCAGCAGCCGGGCACCTTGAGGTCAACTCGCCCGAGGCAACTGCCACCTTGCTCTCCGGCGCGATGAACGAGGCAGTGCTACGGATCGCCGAAGCCCCGGACCGGGACGCCGCATTGGTCGAGACGTGGCCCGATCTGCTGCGCCTGCTTCAGGGTCTCCGCGGGCCGCGCACCGCACCCGTCCGGCACGGTTAGCTGGTGGTGCGGCCTTCGAAGGTGACACCGGCAGCACATGGTCAGCACAGAGCGGCGCGACGCTCAAAGAACTGATGGCGCGCATCGGCCATTCGAGCACCCGGGCAGCGATGATCTACCAGCACGCGACCCGTGACCGCGATCACGCCATCGCCGCCGCGTTGGACGCCCTGATCGAAGAGGCGCGAGGCAAGCTCAGCGCCTGATCTGGCACGGGTCTGGCACATTGCGACCCGAGAGATCGACGAATGACAAAAGCCCTGGTGGGAGGCGTTGTCTCTCACCAGGGCTTTTCGCTTGGGTGGAGCCGAGGGGACTCGAACCCCTGACCCCCACACTGCCAGTGTGGTGCGCTACCAGCTGCGCCACGGCCCCTTGCGGTCGTCCCCGGTCGCCCGGGCACGGAGAGAACTATACACACGCCGCCCGGCATGGTCATCTCGCGGGGTCACCCGCACCCGGCTCAGTTCAGCGCCACGTCCGGCGGGAAGTGGGCCACCGCGGCCAGCATGCCGCCCTGCCGGCGCAGCACCATCGGCCAGAGATCATCCGGCCGGTCGACAAAGGCGTCGCCGGGCAGCGCGTCGAACACGAACCAGGAGCCCTCCTCGATCTCGCGCTCCACCTGCCCGGCACCCCAGCCGGAGTAGCCGGCGAACACCCGGATGCCGCCGATGGCCTCGCGCAGCTTCTCCGGGTCGACCGAGAGGTCGATGGTGCCGACCGCGCCGGAGACGCGGTGGAAGCCTTTGACCGGCCGGACGGGGTGCCGCATCCGGGCCAGGCAGATGGCGGAGTCGGGCTGCACCGGGCCGCCCTCGAACAGCACCGCCGGGTCGCGGGCGAGGTCGCTCCAGTCGCCGAGCACGTCGGCCACGGAGACCTCGGTGGCCCGGTTCAGCACCACCCCGAGGGCGCCGCCGGGTTCGTGGGCGACGAGCAGCACGACCGTACGGTCGAAGTTCGGATCCTTGAGCCCCGGTGTCGCGACCAGCAGTCGTCCGGTCATCGACTCCATGGCTCGGCCACCGATCGCCTGCCCCTCACTCTGCATGTCCGACACCCGTCAGCCGTGCGCCCGTACGGGCCCGAGGCCGTCGACCGTCCACCCTGTCAACGCCATGTCACGCACCATAGCCTGCGTCCGGCCCGCTGGTTAAGGTCTGACGGGCGGGTGATCACGACGGATCGAGGGAGGGCCGGATGGCGGCGCAGGCCGAACTGGCGGTGATCGGCGGGTCGGGGCTCTACGCCCTGCTCGACGGGGTGGAACACGTGGTGGACACCCCGTACGGCGAGCCGTCGGGCCCGATCACGGTCGCCGAGGTGGGCGGTCGCCGGGTGGCGTTCCTGCCCCGGCACGGGCGCGATCACCGGCACCCGCCGCACCTGATCCCGTACCGGGCCAACCTGTGGGCGCTGCGGTCGCTGGGCGTACGCCAGGTGCTGGCGCCCTGTGCGGTGGGTGGCCTGCGGCCGGAGCTGGGGCCGGGGACGTTCGTGGTGCCGGATCAGTTGATCGACCGCACCAGCGGGCGCGCGCAGACCTACTACGACAGGGGCGCGGTGCACGTGTCGTTCGCCGACCCGTACTGCCCGGCGGGGCGGCGCACGCTGCTGGACACGGCGGCCGGGCGCGGCGTGCCGGCGGTGGACGGCGGGACCGTCGTCGTGGTCGAGGGTCCGCGCTTCTCGACCCGGGCGGAGTCGCGCTGGTTCGCCTCGATCGGCGGCACGATCGTCAACATGACCGGCCACCCGGAGGCGGTGCTGGCCCGCGAGCTGGCGCTCTGCTACACGTCCATCGCGCTGGTCACGGACCTGGACGCGGGCGTCGAGGCGGGCGAGTCGGTCACCCACGAGGAGGTGTTCCGGGTCTTCGCGGAGAACACCGACCGGCTGCGCGGGCTGCTGCTGGACGCCGTCGCCGCGCTGCCTGCCGAGCGGGAGTGCGAGTGCGGAAACGCGCTGGACGGGATCAAGCTGCCTTTCCCGCTGCCCTGAGCACGGGAAGCGCCCGAAAAGTCACCTTCGGCCCGATAGATTCGGCTGGTCGGGAGACTGGGCACCGGGCCGGCTCCGGCATCCGCGTACGGAACGGAGGCAGCCGGCGATGGCGATGGTGCGGGAGGCGACCTACGAGCTGCTGCGCGCGCTCGGCCTGACCACCGTCTTCGGCAACCCCGGCTCGACCGAGGAGCCGTTCCTCAAGGAGTTCCCGGCCGACTTCCACTACGTGCACGCGCTCCAGGAGGCGTCGGCGGTCGCCATGGCGGACGGCTACGCCCAGGGCACCGGCCGGCCCGCGCACGTCAACCTGCACACCGCGCCGGGCACCGGCAACGGCATGGGCAACCTGGTCACCGCCTGGCACAACCGGACGCCGCTGATCGTCAGCGTGGGCCAGCAGACCCGCGAGATGCTGCTGATCGAGCCGCGCCTGGCCAGCCCGCGGGCGGTCGAGCTGGCCCAGCCGTACGTCAAGTGGGCCCACGAGCCGGCCCGCGCGCAGGACATCCCGGCGGCCTTCATGCGGGCGTACGCCTCGGCGGTGCAACCACCCGCCGGGCCGGTGTTCCTCTCCCTGCCGATGGACGACTGGGACCGTCCGGCCGACCCGCCGCCGCAGGTGCGTACCGTCGCCACCCGGATCGCGCCGGACCCGGACCGGCTGCGGCGCTTCGCCGGCGCGCTGGCCGCCGCCCGCACCCCGGCGCTGGTGCTCGGCGCGGCGGTGGACCGGTCGGACGCCTGGCCGGAAGCGGTAGCGCTGGCCGAACACCTGGCCGCCCCGGTCTGGGCCGCCCCGGCGCCGGAGCGCGCCGTGTTCCCGGAGCGCCACCCGCACTTCCGGGGCGTGCTGCCGTACGCGATCGGGCCGCTGTCGGAGGCGCTGCGCGGCCACGACGTGGTGCTGGTGGTGGGCGCGCCGGTGTTCCGCTACTACCCGCACGTGCCGGGCGACTACCTGCCCGGTGACGCGCGGCTGCTGCACGTCACCGACGACCCGGACGAGGCGGCCCGCGCTCCGGTCGGGGAGAGCCTGCTCGGCGACGCCGGGCTGACCATGGCCGCGCTGCGCGAGCTGCTGCCGCCGACCGACCGGGCGGCGCCGTCACCGCGCCCGCAGCCGGCCCCGCCCGAGCCGGCCGACCCGCCGAGCGCCGACACGCTGTTCGCCGCGCTCGCCGCCGCGTGGCCTGCGGACGGGGTGCTGGTGCAGGAGTCGCCGTCCAACCTGGCCGCGCTGCGCCGCCGGCTGCCGATCGAGCGGCCCCGCTCGTACCTGACGATGGCCAGCGGCGGTCTCGGCTTCGGGCTGCCGGCGGCGGTCGGCATGGCGCTCGCCGAGCGCGACACCGGGCGTGGCCGCCCGGTCGTCGCGGTGGTCGGCGACGGCTCGTTCCACTACTCGGTCCAGGCGTTGTGGACGGCGGCGCGGCTGCGCCTGCCGCTCGCCGTCGTGGTCCCGGTGAATCAGCAGTACGCGATCCTCAAGGCGTTCGCCGAGCTGAAGCACACGCCTGGTGTGCCGGCGCTGGACCTGCCCGGGCTGGATGTGACGGCGGTGGCGCACGGCTACGGCTGCGCCGGTGAGGTGACCACGCCGGACGGGCTCGGTGCGGCGCTCGCCGCCGCGCTCGACGCGCACCGGCCGACGGTGCTGCCGGTGCCGATCAGCACCGACGTGCCGCGGATCCTGTGAGTCTCAGCCGGGCCGTACGGTCAGCGGGGCACCGCTGGCAGCGTCCAGCACGGCCCGGCCGCCGAGCGGCGCGCCGAGCGTGACGCTCACCGGCTTCATCACGAGCTGGGCGGTGCAGGGGCCGGTGGGCGTAACGACGGCGCCGCCGATCACCACCACGTCCGGCCGTTCCAGCACCAGCGGGGTGGGCGGGCCGTCGCAGGCGCCGACGCCGAGCAGGTAGTCGATGCGGTCGCCGTCGACCGCCCGCAGCTGCTGCGCGGACACCAGGCCCGCCGGGAGCGGCCGGGCAGGCACCGCGCCGCCGGGGGCCCGGCCGGTCACGCGCGGTGCGACAGCGATCCGCGCCACGGGTACGGCCAGCTCGTCCACTGTGAACAGCCAGGCGGGCACCTCGGCACGCCCTCGGCTGGTCCAGACCGGTGCGGTGCCCAGCCGTACCCCGGTCACGGTGAGCGCCACGCACGCGCCCGGCGCCGAGGTCGACACCGGGTCGTTCGGGCCGGGCCGCCCGGTCGGTGCCGGGTCCGGTGCGGCCGGGCGCCCGTCGCAGGGCGGCGGGTCGCCCTGGTGGAGTTCGGCGTACGCGTCGGCGGCGCTGACCAGCGGCACCCGCAGCGTGCCGTCGGGGAACCGGATCGTGCCGTCCTTCGGCACGTCGGCCGGCATCGGGATCTGGTCCCGGTACCAGCCGGCGCCGAACGCCGTCTTCGTCTCCTCGGTGAAGCCCGGGTCGCCGGTGAGCACTGTGGCGTCCTGGAGCGGCACGTACCCGTCGCGCCAGCCCGGCCCGGGCCGCCAGCCCGCCGCCACCTCCTCGGCCCGCTCGGTGAACGCGGTCCGCTGGTCCGGGCCGGCGGGCGGGGCCGTCCCCGGATCGGCGCCGGGCGTGGCGCAGGCGGAGAGGGCCAGCAACGGGATCCCGAGCAGGGCGAGCACGCGACGCATACGGGTTGGACGCCTGCCCGTCCCGGCCGGTTCCCCCGGCTCAGTCCTCGCCGCCGAGGTCGGCCTGGTACGCCTCCCAGAGCAGGTCGGCGCCGTGCCGCCGGTGCCGGTCGAGCGCGCGCACCAGGTCGCGGGTGCGGGCCCGCACCTCCGCGGCGGACACCCCGGGCAGGCGTACGGCGTGCTGGAGCGCTGCGAGCGCCGCACTGATCGCGGCGTGCTCGCCGACCAGCAGGCGTACGCCCCGGTCCAGCCGTGGCGCGGCGCGCACCAGGTCGGCGTAGTGCCCACCCACTCCCTCGGTGACGCGGACGTGTTCGGTGAAGCCCCGCCGGACGGGGTCCAGATCGGTGAGAAGTCGCTCCCGCCAGCGCGGCCCGGTGGCCGGTGCCCGCCCGAGGGCGCGCAGGTCACCGACGGCGCTCGGGAGCACGGCGGTCGGCTGCTGGATCGGACTGGTGACCATGGGACACCTCCCGCTGCTGGGTGCGAACCCGTATGGCGATGGTGGACCTGGTTCGAGGGCCTGTCCAGCGGTCGGCGCCGCCTCATCTGCCTCTCGGGCCTCACCGGCCCCAGCCGCCCCGCAGGCCCCAGAGACGGCGGCCCCAGAGACGACTGTGCGCCCCGGTCCGGGTGGACCGGGGCGCACAGGCCGTGTGGTGGAGGTGCCGGGAATCGAACCCGGGTCCTTCGCCGGTTTGTCAGGGCTTCTCCGAGCGCAGCTCGCTATGCCTCTACTCGGCCCCACCGCTCACGCGAGCAAGTTGGTGTGACGGGCCCAGTCGCTGATTGATCTCGCCGCACGGACCCCGCGACCGGGTCCGATTGGCCAGCCTTCTAGCTGATGCCGGCTAACTGGGTCGAAGGCGCTCCCAGGCCGACAGACTTGCTACTCGCCTCAGGCGGCGAGAGCGAAGTCAGCGCGATTGTTCTTGGCGCTTATTGGTTTCCGACGACCGATTCTCGAGACGACGTCGGCTTCCTCGGCTCGCTTCCCCTGTCGCTGCGTACGAAGTCGAAACCAGTCACCCCCTCGAAGCGCTGCCCCTGTCGGCAGCACACCAAGCCTAACGCCTGGCGCAACCGGTTTCATCCCGAGGCCCGCTCGACGCGGGCTACCGGACGAACCGGACGTATCACTCAGCCATGCCCTTGCCGCGCCGGCCCACCGCCCGGGCGATCTCCCGGTCGGCGTCCCGCTTGGCGAGGTCCTGGCGCTTGTCGTACGACTTCTTACCCCGCGCCAGGCCGATCTCCACCTTGGCCCAGCCGTCGGAGAAGTAGACCTGCAACGGCACCAGCGTCAGGCCGCTCTCCTTGAGCTTGCCCAGCAGCCGGTCGATCTCCAGCCGGTTGAGCAGCAGCTTCCGGGTACGCCGGGGCTCATGATTCGTCCAGGTGCCCTGGGCGTACTCCGGGATGTGCATGGCGTGCAGGTAGATCTCGCCGTCGCGCTCCTGGGCGAACGCGTCCACGAGCGACGCCCGCCCGGCCCGCAGCGACTTGACCTCGGTGCCGGTGAGCGCCATGCCCGCCTCGTACGTGTCGAGGATGGCGTAGTCGTGGCGCGCCTTCTTGTTGGAGGCGACCACCTTGCGACCCTTTTCCCGTGGCATCGGCGCCACCCCCTTCCTGATCGACTCACCGGCCACCGGCCGGCGAGCGGAGATCATGCTACCGGAACCACAAGGGCCCTCCCGCGCCGTTTATTCCGGCGCGGAAGGGCCCTCGGTGAGCCGTACGAGGTGACTAGACCCGCAGGTAGAAGCGGAGCGTGACCCAGGCGGTGACCGCGCTGACCACGCCACCGACGGCGGCCATCAGCGGGAAGGTCAGGAAGATCTCGGACCAGGAGATCGGGGTGATGAGGCCCTCCAGGGCCGCCATCGAGCTGCCGGCCGACAGCAGCTTCACCCCGACCAACGCGAGCAGGCCCAGGATGGAGCCGAACAGACCGGCCACCACCGCCTCCAGCACGAACGGCGCCTGGATGAACCAGTTCGACGCGCCGACGAGCTTCATGACCGCCACCTCACGCCGCTTGCTGTACGCGGCCACCTGGATGGTGTTCGCGACGAGCAGCAGGGCGGCGATGGCCATCACGGTGGCGATCGCGAGGGCGCCGTTCTGGAACCCGCTGAGCACGCCGAAGACCTTGTCGAGCAGCTTGCTCTGGTCGACGATCGTGTCGATGCCCTCGGTGGCCTTGTACTTGTCGTAGATCGCCTTGTACTGCTCCGGGTCGTTCAGCTTCACCCGGTACGACTCGGGAAGCTGGTCCGGCTTGACGGCGCTGACCAGGTCCGGGGCGTCGGCGTACATCTGCTGGAAGCGCTCGTACGCCTGCTCCTTGTTGACGTACGTCGAGTCCTTGACCAGCGGGTCCTGGCCGAGCTGCTGGCCCAGCGCGTCGACCTGTTCCTTGGTGGCATCGGTCTTCAGGAAGATCGAGACCTCGACGTTCTCGTAGTAGAGGTCCTTCATGTCGCCGACCTTCTGGTAGAGAAGGCCGCTGCCGCCCAGCATGAACAGCGACACCGCCATAGTGATGATCATGGCGATGGTCATGGTGACGTTGCGCCACAGCCCGACCAGTACTTCGGACAGGACGTACTTCATCCGCATCGGGATATCCTCCGGCTCTCCGGCGTGAGGTTTCGTCGTCAGGGTCTACGGAACGTCGGCCGGCTCAGCCGTAGACGCCCCGGGCCTGGTCGCGCACGATGCGGCCGCTCTCGATCTCGATGACCCGGCGCCGCATCTGGTTCACGATGTTGGAGTCGTGCGTGACCATCACGACGGTCGTACCGGTGCGGTTGATCCGGTCCAGCAGGCGCATGATCTCGATCGAGGTGTCCGGGTCCAGGTTTCCGGTCGGCTCGTCGGCCAGCAGGATCAGCGGCCGGTTGACGAACGCCCGGGCCACCGCGACACGCTGCTGCTCACCACCGGACAGCTCGTGCGGGTAGCGGTGCTCCTTGCCGCCGAGACCGACCAGCTCCAGCACCTCCGGCACGACCCGGCGGGCGACCGCCTTCGTCTTACCGATCACCTCCAGCGCGAACGCCACGTTCTCGTACGCGGTGCGGTTCGGCAGCAACCGGAAGTCCTGGAAGACGCAGCCGATGGAACGCCGGAAGTGGGGTCGCTTCCAGGAACGCATCGACGTGACGTCCTTGCCGTTGACGACGACCCGGCCCTTGTTGGGCGTGACCTCGTGCAGCAGCAACTTGATGATGGTGGACTTGCCGGAGCCGGATGGACCGATGAAGAAGACGAACTCGCCCTTCTCGATCGAGACGGACACGTTGTCGAGCGAAGGCCGGGACGCCTTCGGGTACGTCTTCGTCACTTGCTCAAGCTGAATCACGGGTCGGTAGTCTACGCGGTGTAACCGCAGAGCCAAGCCCCACGCCCCGCCGAAGCGGTGCGCGTCATCGATTTACCCGGTCAGACCGAGATCGATGACGCGCTGCGTCCAACCGTGATCACGCACTGTCAGCGCTGAGCTGCTGCTGCTTCCGCCAGCGGATTCCCGCCTCGATGAAGCTGTCCAGGTCACCGTCGAAGACCGAGGACGGATTGCCCGTCTCCTGCTCGGTACGCAGATCCTTCACCATCTGATACGGGTGCAGGACGTACGAGCGCATCTGGTCGCCCCAGGAGCTGGTGCTGCCGGTCTTCAGGCCGGCCAGCTTCTCCTCCTCCTCCTGCCGCTTGCGCTCCAGCAGCCGGGCCTGGAGCACCCGCATCGCGGACGCCTTGTTCTGGAGCTGGGACTTCTCGTTCTGGCAGGTCACCACGATGCCGGTGGGGATGTGGGTCAGCCGCACCGCCGAGTCGGTGGTGTTGACGCTCTGCCCACCCGGCCCGGACGACCGGTAGACGTCCACCCGGACCTCGTTCTCCGGGATGTCGATGTGGTCGGTCTGCTCGGTGACCGGCAGCACCTCGACCCCGGCGAAGCTGGTCTGCCGGCGGCCCTGGTTGTCGAACGGGCTGATCCGCACCAGCCGGTGCGTGCCGGACTCCACGCTGAGCGTGCCGTAGGCGTAGGGCACCTTCACCGTGAAGGTGGCCGACTTCAGGCCCGCCTCCTCGGCGTACGAGGTCTCGTAGACCTCGGTCGGGTAGCCGTGCCGCTCGGCCCAGCGCAGGTACATCCGCAGCAGCATCTCGGCGAAGTCGGCGGCGTCCACGCCACCGGCGCCGGCCCGGATCGCGACGAGCGCCTCCCGCGAGTCGTACTCGCCGGAGAGCAGCGTCCGGACCTCCATCTCCTGGATGGCCTTGGTCAGCCCGGTGATCTCCGACTCGACCTCGGTCAGCGCGCCCGGGTCGTCCTCGGCCTGGGCGAGTTCCAGCAGCACCCCGGCGTCGTCGAGCCGGGAGCGCAGGTCACCGAGCTTGGTGATCTCGCCGTTGACGTACGACAGCTGCGACGTCACCTGCTGCGCCTTGGCCTGGTCGTCCCAGAGGTCGGGGGCGGAGGCCTCCTGCTCCAGCCGGGCCTTCTGCTCGCGCAGCTTGTCGAGGTCGAGCACAGCCTCGATGTTGCGCAGCGTGGCGTCGAGGTCCTTGAGCTGTTCGGCGTAATCGGCAGCGGTCACGACAGACAAGACTACCGGCGCGTGCGAGGAGTGAGCTTGCGAGCCCCGCAGTCACGCGCGAAAAGTCGGCGCTGCCTGTCCTGGTCGACGCAGGTGGTCAGCCGACGGGCGCGGTCTTCAGCCAGGACAGCGCCGCCTTGTGGTAGGCGACGGCGAACTCCAGCGCGCTGGCGTCGTAGCTGTCGCCTTCCTTCTTGGCGTTCTTGACCTGCTCCCGCACCGCCGCCAGCGCCTCGGTGTGGTACTCGTTCGCCGTCGCGTACAGGTTCTTGAGCTGGCTCGACGAGTGCAGGTCACCGAACGCGATCCGTAGCGCTATCGGGTTACGGATGGTGTCCTTGCCGGGATTCTCCGCCAGCCAGCGGGAGAATGTCCGTTTCCCGGCCGCCGTCAGCGCGTACGGCTGGCTCATCCGCGGCCCGGGCTTGCCGAGACGCACCAGACCCTTCTCGGCCAGGACCGGCAGCTCCCGGTAGACCTGACTGCGGGTCATCGACCAGTACGGCGCCAGCCGGCGCTCAGCGGCAGCCATCAACTGGCCGCCAGTCATCGGGCCGTCGTGCAGCAGACCGAGCAGAGCTGCTGCCGTCGGGTTGACTCCGGATTCCGCCATGCCCTCTAAGCTGCCACTTTGTCGGCTCTGGCGTCCAGGATTTGCTCATTTCGGCACCCGATGACGGGTCCGATGTGCACTGTCGGATGAGGAAGAGGGCCCGCCCCGGCTGGGGCGGGCCCTCTCGGAGCGCCTCAGCCCATGTGCGGGTAGACGTGATCGGTCGGCGGGACAAACGTCTCCTTGATCGTCCGCGGCGACATCCAGCGGACCAGGTTGTGCCAGGAGCCCGCCTTGTCGTTGGTGCCGCTGGCCCGGGCGCCGCCGAACGGCTGCTGCCCGACCACCGCGCCGGTCGGCTTGTCGTTGATGTAGAAGTTGCCGGCGGCGTACCGCATCTTCTCCGCCACCTGGTCGACCACCCGGCGGTCGGTCGCGAAGATCGACCCGGTCAGCGCGTACGGCGCGATCGACTCGGCCTGGGTGACCACGTCGTCGAAGCGGGCGTCGTCGAAGACGTGCACGCCGAGGATCGGCCCGAAGTACTCGGTGGTGAACGTCTCGTGCGCGGCGTCGGAGCACTCGAACAGCGTCGGCCGGACGAAGTAGCCGACCGAGTCGTCGGCGGTGCCGCCGGCCAGGATGCGGCACGAGTCGTCGCCCTTGATCAGCTCCAGCGCGGCGGTGTGCCGGCCGAACGCCTTGTCGTCGATCACCGCGCCGCCGAAGTTGCTGAAGTCGGTCACGTCGCCGTAGGTCAGCGAGTCGGCGGTGGCGGCGAGCCGGTCGCGCAGCCCGCCCTCCCAGATCGACCGCGGGACGTACGCCCGCGAGGCGGCCGAGCACTTCTGGCCCTGGTACTCGTAGGCGCCCCGGATCAGCGCGGTGTGCAGCGCGTCCACGTCGGCGCTGGGGTGCGCGACGACGAAGTCCTTGCCGCCGGTCTCGCCGACCAGCCGGGGGTAGCCCCGGTAGCGGGCGATGTTGTCGCCGACGGTCTTCCACAGGTGCTGGAACACCTTGGTCGAGCCGGTGAAGTGGATACCTGCGAGGTCCGGGTCGGCCAGCGCCACCTCGGAGACCTCCTCGCCGCGCCCGGTGACCATGTTGATCACACCGGGCGGCAGGCCGGCGGCCTCGAACAGGCGCATGGTGAAGTGCGCCGCGAACTGCTGCGTCGGGGACGGCTTCCAGACCACAGTGTTGCCGAGCATGGCCGGCGCGGACGGCAGGTTGCCGGCGATCGCGGTGAAGTTGAACGGGGTGATCGCGTAGACGAACCCCTCCAGCGGCCGGTGGTCGAGGCGGTTCCAGACCCCGGGCGAGGACAGCGGCTGCTCGGCCAGGAGTCGCCGGGCGAAGTGCACGTTGAACCGGAGGAAGTCGATCAGCTCGCACGCCGCGTCGATCTCGGCCTGGACGGCGGTCTTGGACTGGCCGAGCATGGTGGCCGCGTTGAGCGTGTCCCGCCAGGGGCCGGCGAGCAGGTCGGCGGCGCGCAGGAAGATCGCGGCCCGCTCCTCGAACGGCAGCGCCCGCCACATCGGAGCGGCGTCCTTGGCGGCCCGGACCGCGGCGCGGGCGTCGTCGTGGGTGGCGTGCCCGGTGATGCCGAGGACGTGCGCGTGCTTGTGCGGCTGCACCACGTCGATCGAGGCGCCGCCGGCCATCCGGCGCTCGCCCGCGATCGTCATCGGCAGCTCGATCCGCTCGGCGGCCAGTTCGGCCAGCCGCCGCTGGAGCCGTTCCCGGTCGGCACTGCCGGGCTCGTAGGTGTGCACCGGCTCGTTGAGCGGCTCGGGTACGGAGAACACGGCGTCCATCACAGGCTCCTGGCGATCTCGACGGCGACGGCGAAACCGGACCCGCGGGCGCCGGCCGGCGGCCGGACGCCGGACACCGCGGGGTCAGCGGCGGCGGGACCTGGCCCGATTCTGTCACGAGACGCCCCCGCGGGCCGCGCCTCCCCGCCACACCGGACAGCCGGATCATCTCGGGACCGTCGGCCCAACCTGCCCACATCCGACGAAACATCGGATCGCAACCCCGTTCATCGACGATTCGTCGGCACCCGCGCGGACTGATTGATCGACTCCACTCGGGGGGACGGCGGCATCCGAGCCCTCGGGATGCCACCACATCGGCGTACTGCAGTCGATCAAGGCGCGGACGGCACACGGCCCGCCCGGGGAGCGGCGGCACGCCGCGTACCCTGGATGACCGGTGACCTGCCCCGCCCGGCGCGGGAAGATCCGGCGACCGTCGAAGGGAAGACGATGAGCAACCAGCCCGGCAGCTCCACGGCCGCGGAGACGGATCAGCCCGAGGCCGTCGAGCCCACCACGGGCGACGGGACCGCCGTCGAGACGCCCTCCGGCGAGGAAGCAGCCGGGCACGCGGACGAGGGCACTGTCACCGGTGGGCGGCCGGAGTTCGCGCCGGGCGCGATCGTGCTCGCCCTGATCTCGGTCGGGTGGCTGGCCGCCATGCTCTGGTCCACCCGTGAGGCGATCCACTCCACGGCGGCAGGCGTCACCGCGATCAGCCTCTCCGCGTACGCGCTACCAGGCGTCATCACCGCGGCGCTGGTCACCGGCGCCACGGTGGCCCTGCTCGCGACCAACCGGCTGGGCCGCGCCACGCTGCGCTTCCTGGCCGCCGTCGGCACCGGCCTCCTGGTCGGGCTCGTCACCGCGGTGGCGATCAACCTGACGTACGCGGACAACGCCACCACGAACACGATCGCCGGTACCGCGGCGGCGGCAGCGATCATCGGCGGGGCGATGGCCGGTGCGCGCCAGGCCCGGGTGGTGGGGGCGATCACCCTGGCCACGCTCACCGCGCAGATCTTCGTGGTGCTGTTCAGCCGCGTCCGCGACCCGCTCTCCGACCTGTTCGGCGCCGGGGAGACCCAGCAGTCGGTGCTCGACGCCGCGAAGTGGGTCTCGCGTACCGAGTCGCTGCTCGCCGGGCTGCTCGCCGGCCTGGCCGCGTACCTCTATCTCACCTGGTCCCGGCGCCGGGCGGAGCGCCGCGACGGCGCCGCGTCGCCGCTGCGCTGGCCGGCCTACCTGGTCGCCGGGGCGGGCGCGGGCCTGCTCCTGCTGCTCACCGAGGTGATCATCCGGATCGGCGGCCGTGGGCTGCTCGACCTGGCCGCGGCGCTCAGCGAGGCCGACGAGGTGGCGCAGACCGCGCTGGGCACCTCGCGGGTGGACAACGGGATCTGGGTGCTCTTCGTGGGCGCGCTGACCACGCTCATCGTCTTCGGGCGCACGCTCGGGCCGCGCCCGGTGGACGACGACGAGGACGAGCCCGCGGCCTGAACCGCGCGCCGTCAGCCCGCTTCGCGCAGGAGCAGGTCCAGCTCGGTCACGTCGTACCACTCCAGTTCGTGGTCCTCGGCGCCGTCGACTGTGAACTGGGCGTCCGGGTCGCCGGCCTGGGCCTCCACCACCACGTCGACGGCGGCGGCCACATCCTCGACCGCGTCCGCGCCGTCCACGTGCAGCGCGGCGACCGACTTCACGGGTACCGGTCCGACCGGCCGGACCACGCTCGACCCCAGCTCGCCGCCGACCCGCTCGACCGCACGGGCCGGCAGGTCGGCCGAGACCACCACCCGTCGCCGGGGCGCGGCGGGGTCGTGCCGGAGCAGGAGCAACGCGTCCTGGGCGGCCCGGGTGAAGGCCACGTACTCCAGCTCCTCCTCGTCGCCCTCGGCGTACCACTCGCGCAGCTCCGGGGTCACGGCGTGCGCCGCCTCGGCGCTCAGCCCCTCCTCGCGCAGCCGGGCGAGCATGGGAACGGTCGCCGGCAGGTACACCCGGACAAGCTCGTCGGTCACCGGTCACTCCCACACTCAGGCCGATCGTCGGCGGACGCCGACTCCGGGCGCCGATCATGCCGTACGCCGAGACCGTCATACACCCGGCACCCGCGCGGGTGAAGTCTCCCGCCGGTGTGTCTCCCGAACGGGCGCGCGGCGATGTCACCTGGTGATGGCAAACTGAAGCAAACGCAACCAACCCCGGGAGTAACACCGTGGAGTCGAGGTTCCTGCTGCTGTCCGACGTCGCCGCCGAGCTGAACGTGTCGGACTCGCAGGTCTACCACATGGTCCGCAGCGGCGAACTGCCCGCGATCAAGATCGGTGGCCGGGGCCAGTGGCGGGTCGAGCGCGCCCGGCTGGAGGAATACATCGAGCGCAAGTACGCCGAGACCGCCGAATGGGTACGCGGCAACCCGCTCGGCGAGCGCGACGAGGAGTGACCGCCCGGGGACCGTGGGCCATTGACGGCGATCGTCCACGTCCGGGAAGATGAGACCCTGTCGGAGGCAAACGAAGGCAAACGCAAGGATTCGAGATGGTCGACACCCGCCGTCCCCGCGCACCCCGCC